>JAEYFO010000098.1 GCA_023402915.1 Bacillota bacterium
CGGACGATCTGTCCATTCTGGGCGTGAAGGCGGACGGCACGGAAGAGCCGGTGTTTGAAAACGGCAGGTGGGCGTTCTGAGCGGCGGCCGGGGTTTCGAACGAAAAAAGGCAAAGAGGGGCGCGGGAAGCGTCCCTTTTTGCTGGAAATTTTTGAAAAGCCGGCGGGCGCTTCGTTTGAAAATTGAAAAAATGCGCAGGCAAAAAAACGGCGGACGGTTTTATGAAAAAGCTGAAAGTGCCTGTTGAAAGCGATGGGAATCCACTCATTCGCGAAAACGTTTGCGTTATTTTGCGCAAAACGGGGAATTTGCCGGGAAAAGGGCGTTTTTCCCCTTTTCTTTTGGCGGATGCAAATGCTATAATCGTGCTGAAGCGGCGGTTTGTCCGCGCTCACTGAGCGATCAATTTGAACAGGAGGCATTTTTTCATGCTCTGTGATTATCATATGCATTGCCACTGGTCCGCCGACGCGACCACCCCTTTGCGCGATCAGCTCCACCGGGCGGAGCAGCTGGGTCTTGAGGAAGTGTGCATGACAGACCACACGGAGGTGAACTTCTACCGTCAGGCCGACGAATACGACATGAACCTGCAGGCCTATCACGACGCCTATCTTTCCATCCCGCAGAATGGCCGCCTGAAAGTGAAATTCGGTCTGGAAGCGGGGATGCCCTGCCGCGGCGAGGACATGAAGATCCTGGCCGACCGGGTGCGCTCGCAGCCTTTTGACTTCGTCATCGCTTCCTGCCATGTGGTGGACAACGACGAGGATCCCTTTGAGCCGGAGTATTATCAGGTGCCGGGCCGCGATCTGACCTGGTGCCACAAGCACTATATTTCCCACGTCCACAAGATGCTCACCTACCTGCCGGACGACTGCTTCGACGCGGTGGGTCACATCGACTACG
Organism: Bacillota bacterium; assembly: GCA_023402915.1. Taxonomy (GTDB): domain Bacteria; phylum Bacillota; class Clostridia; order Christensenellales; family CALWSW01; genus JAEYFO01. The sequence continues at coordinate 910 of JAEYFO010000098.1, forward strand.
CCGCCAAGTTCTGCCCGTGGCCGGGCGCGACGCTGCGCTACGAGCATGCGCCGGACGAGATCGACGCGCTGTACCGCTATATCATCCCCAAGGGCAAGTGCATCGAGATCAACACCTCGACGTACCGGAAGCTGGGAAAGGAGCTGCCCGGCCGGGACTGGCTGCGCCGCTATGTGGAATTGGGCGGCGAATACGTCACGTTCGGCGGCGACGCGCACGTGCCGCAGCACATCGCCTATCGCTTTGACGAGGCGGTGGAGATCGCCCGGGACGCAGGCATTCGCTATTATGCCACGTTCGACGGCAGAAAGCCCACCTTCCACAAGCTCTGATACGGGCGGCGGCCCGCCCACAAGGGGAGGCTGCGATTTTGCGGGGAGAAGCGGTGTTCGCGCCCGGATTCCGCAGGCCGATTCCGCGCTCTGTTTTTCCATACAAAAAGCACAGTCGTTACGACTGCGCTTTTTGCTTTATTGACCGTTAGACGGTCTGTTCTTTGTTGATCCGGCTTACTTGGCGAGGATTTCCGCCGCGGCCTGCATGCCGGCGATACGGCCGAACACAAAGGCGGCGGAGAAGTTCGCGCTGGTATCGGTGACTTCGCCGGCGGCAAAGGCGCCGGGGATCACGTTGCCGTCGTTGTCCAGGCAGCGGGCGTTCTCATCGCAGACAACGCCGCCCTTGGTCATGTGGATCGCGGATTCGATCTGCATCCCGTAGAAGGGGCCGGTCACGCAGATGGGACGGGTGGGAGCCTTGCCGCGCAGCGCGTCCTCGGCGCCCTCCTCGGCGGCCTTGTTGAACGCTTCGATGGTCTTGAGGAGGCCTTCCGCGTTGACGCCCAGCTTATCGGCCAGTTCTTCAAGGGTGTCGGCCTTTTCGATCAGGCCGGCGTCCGCATGCTTGCCGAGACGGAAGGAGAAGTCCTTCAGCTCCTGGTCGAAGATCATGAAGGACTTGCCGTCGGGCTGGTTCATGACATCGATGGCGCGGGGCAGGCCGTAGGAAACCAGTTCGTTGGTGAAGCGTTCGCCGTTGACGTTGACCTGCACGTAGTCGTAGGACTGCGGGGCGACGCGCTCGCCGGTCAGTTCGCGGCCCTTGCTGATCATGAAGGAGAACACGGTGGTCTTGTCCATGTGACCCAGCTGGAAGCCGTTGGATTCAAAGGCGGGAACGAGGTCGCCGGTCGCGCCGATCTGGTTGGAGGAGCGCAGCTTGGAGGTGCCTTCGGCGGTGTATTTGGCCAGCAGTTCGGGGTTCTGGCAGAAGCCGCCGGTGGCGATCACAACGGCGTCGGCCCGGACGTTATAGGTTTCGTTCGCGCTGATGTTGAGCACCTTGACGCCCGCGAGACGGCCGTCCTCCATGATCAGGTCGGTCACCTTGTTGCCCGTGCGGACGGGGATGCCCAGTTCCTTCACGCGGCCTTCCACGCCGTCGAGCAGCTCTTCGCCGGCATAGGCGTTCTTTTCTGCCAGATGGCTGCGGGTGTCATACACGTAGTTCAGTTCGATCCCCATGCCGCGATACCATTCGTCCATGGTCACGGTAATTTCGGCTTCGGCTTTCAGGCGGGCGTCGGAGTCCCATGCGCCGCCGGCCTTACGGTCTTCATACAGCTTTTCTGCGCTGTCCTCGATGCCTGCCACTTCCTGTGCCTTGCTGCCCGCGTGGTTGAACAGCACCATGTCGAATTTGCCGTTGCCGCCGGTGATGTCCAGCTTTTCAAGCACCAGTACCTTTTCGGCGGGAAGGCCGGCCTCCACGGCCGCGATGGCGGCGGACTGTCCGGCAGGGCCGGCGCCCACGATGACGAGACTTACTTCCTCATCGGCAACGGCGGTCGGAGCGTCGGTGGCCGCTTCGTTGTTGAAGGAGATCGTGCCCACGTCCTTGCCCGCCTGCTTGAGGGCGTCCGCCACGGCGGATTTGATGGCGTAGGAGGTGAAGGTCGCGGCGGTCATGCTGTCCACAACGGGGGTCTGCGCTTCGAGGATCCTGCCGATCATCGCATCCGCAGAGCGTTTCCTGACGGGAGAGGACTCGTGATCTTCCACAATGCGGATGTCCTTGATGACGTCGCCTTCGATGTCCACCTCAACGGTCATATCGCCGTTGTAGCCGGAGGATACGGCCGTATAGGTTTTCAGCCCTTCGTCGGACAGGGGAGTGTCAGTTTCGACAGGGTCGTCCATTGCGACAGGGGCGTCCGTCGCGGCGGGAGCGTCCGTTGCGGCGGGCGTTGCGGCACAGCCCACGCACAGCAGCATGGCAAGGGTCAGGAGGAGACACAGAATTTTTCGCATTGAGGTTTCTTCCTTTCAAGTTGAGTTTTTCTTCCATCCTTCTTATCACATATGTGATTGTTTTTGATTCTAACATAAATGGATATGGATGTAAATATAATAATTCAAACAAAAATGCGTGAAAAACGAGAATATGAGAAAAGTTTTTCTTCCCAAAAACCTTTTCCTCCAAAACGCCGTCTAATGTGCAGAAAAAACAAAAAGGAGGGAGAACTCCCGGTGGATCAAATCAGACTGCACCGGCTGGTGCGCCGCGCCAAACGGGGCGACGGCAGCGCCATGGCCGAAGCGCTCGCGCTGCTCGAACCGCAGCTGATGCGGGCGGCGCTGTGCCTGCTCAGGAACGAGGAAAGGGCGCTCGAAGCCCTGTCCGAAACGGCCTGCCGCGCCTTTGAAGCGCTGCATACCCTGCGGCAGGATCGCTACTTCGCCACATGGACGACGAAAATTCTTCTGAACGTCTGCAAGGACGAACTGCGCCGCAGCGGCAGGCTCTGTCCGCTCGAAACGTGGGAAGAACCGGCGGTGGAGGAGGATACGCAGGGGGCGCTGGAGCTGCGCGCGGCGGTGGAACAGCTGCCGGATGAGCTGCGGGAGCTGGTCGTGCTGCGGTTTTTCTGTGACAGGACGGTCGCCGAAGCGGCGAGGCTGCTGGACATTCCGGAAGGAACGGCCAAGACGCGCCTGCGCAGGGCGCTGCAGTTTCTGCGGGCGGAATTGGAGGTGGAAGAATGAACCGAAAGGCAGAAGAACTCAAAGCCCTGTATACGGGCGAAGCGCAGGCGCTTTCTTCCCGGGCGAAGCAGGCGCTTTCAGAGGGAGTGCGGCGGGCGCGCGTCAAAAAGACCTCCGGCGCGCTGCGGCTGATCCGGAGCGTGGGCGCAGCGGCGGCGGCGGTGGCGCTCAGCTTTATCTTGCTGGTCAACGCCTGGCCGGCCTTTGCGGCGGCGGTGGACAACGTGCCTGTCCTCGGGGAGCTGGCGCGGCTGGTCTCGCTGGACCGGGGGCTGCGCGCCGCGGTGGGCAACGGCTACTACAAGCCCATGGATCAGAGCTTTACCCTTTCCAACGGCCGGATGAAGCTGGCGTTTCGCGCGTTCACGGCGGATGAAAGCAGTCTGGCGCTGTTTTTCCATGTGGAATCGCCGGACGGCTCCGTCGATCTGGACGCGGTGCATATCAGCACGACGCTCTTTGACGAAGCGGGGAAGGCGATCACGGCCTCCGGCACGATGGGGCCGCTGGATTCCGGCGGGAACAGCGGCGGGATGTGGTGGTCGGATCAGCGGTTCCTGCTCGACGGCACGACCCTGCCGGAAAAGCTGACGGTCAAAACGAAGGTCTATCTGTTGAACGAACGGGGCGACCTTCCCTTTGCAACGTACGAACAGGAGGTTTTGGGCGAGGTGTCCTTCCCGATGGTCATTCCGGAATCCCTGCGCCTGCGGGGCGAAACCCTCCCCCTCGGAAAGACCATCGACCTGCCGGGCGGCGAGTGGGTGGAGCTGATCGATCTGACGGTCAATCCCCTCCGGACGCGGCTGCGCATCCGCCCGAGCAGCAGCGATCTGTTTCTGCAGCTGCGGCTTTCGGACGAACGGGGCGAGGAGTATCTTTGCAGCATCACCAGCGGCGCGGACGGCGACGGGATCAAGACCTGCCTGATCGAAAGCTCTTTCTTTGAAAAAGGGCGGGAGCTGTATCTGAACATGGCGGAATACACCAGGCCCACGGAAGGGCGGCTCATCACGCTTTCCATTGACGAAACGGGAGAAAAGCCGGGCGACACGGGCATCGATTGGCTGACGCCGGAAAAGGTGGAAAAAGTCCCGGGCGGCGTGGAGCTGTGGTATCGCGTGGAAAACGAGGGCGGGCACGGCTACGACGTGTTTGGATACCCGCTGCTGGACGCCAACGGCGTGAACGTGCGGGAGGATTACGAGCAGCGCATGGCGGGCTACAGCGCCTTTTCCTACAGCTGTATGCAGGTGACGGACGAGGGCACGCTGCTGGGCGTCGGCATTCCCGACGGCTACGCCTTCCCCATGACCGTGCCCCTCTCCTTCGGCGAGGCGGTTGCGCTGGAGCTGGAGCCCATGCGGCTCCGGTAGGGGAAAAGCCGGAAATTTTCTGAAAAAAGGGCTTGTCCGAAAGGAGGCAGGCCCTTTTCCGTCCCCGCCCGTCCGCAGTCAGGAGAAAAGTCCAGAGGGGCTTCGAGGGGCGTTCGGTTCCGAAGGAGGTTCAAAAAAAGCGTAAAAGGACGCGGCGCATCCCGCTCCGCAGAAGGGGCGGGATGGATTTGGAGGGGCTTTTTCTGAATTTTTAGAAAAAGGGGAGCCCAAGTCCCAAAGGAGTCAAAACCGCTTCAAACAGCTCAAAAAAACTCGGCTCCCGCGCCATTTTGAGATGTGCTATGATAAAAAAAGGAGGGATAGAGATGAACACGCTTTTGCTTTTGGTGACGTACCGGCTGCGGCCGGGGACGCGGCAGGAATTTTTGCAGGCGGTGAAGGAATCCGGCCTGCTGGAGCGCATTGGCCGGGAAGAGGGCTTTCTGCGCTACGAGTACTATCTCGACGCGGCGCGGGAGGACTGCGTTCTGCTGGTGGAGCAGTGGGCGACGGAAGCGGCGCAGCAGGCCCATATGCAGACGTCGCACATGGCGGCGTTCCGGCCGCTCAAGATGCGCTTCGTCCTGGAAACGTCGGTGGAACGGGGCAGGATGTAGGCG
>JAEYFO010000139.1 GCA_023402915.1 Bacillota bacterium
GCGCTGCACTGCTCATTTTTTAAATTTTTGAAAGTATTCGCCGCGAAAAGCGGCATTTTTGTTAGCCCTTGTAAGCGGGAACGAGGCCGATCTCGCGCATTTCGTCAAGGGCGTTGATGATTTCGGGAGCCGCACGGGTGCCGATCAGCTCCGCGCCGGCGAGCAGGAACGCATAAGCATTCTGCGGGCGGGGGAACTTCACGCCGGAGACCTTCAGCTTCACGCCGGTGCCTTCAAGCTGCTTCTTGGCGATGAGGAACTGATGCATGGTGGGGCCTTCGAACTGGCCGGTGGCGGTCTTCATGTAGTCGATATGGCATTCGGCGAGCAGATCGCAGGCGGCGCGGATCTCGTCGTCCGTCAAGAACGCCATGTCCAAGATGCCCTTGGTCAGGGCCACGTCGCCGGCAGCGCCTTTGAAGCGCTGGAGCTCGTCGCGGATAACGTCGTGCTTCTTATCCTTGAGCGCGCCGACGTTCATGCACATATCGATGGAGCGGGCGCCGAGGGCAATCGCTTCCTTCGCTTCGAATTCCTTCACGGCCGGAGAGCCGGAGCCCCAGGCGAAGTTGATGCCGCAGGCGGGCAGCACGTCGGAACCGGCCAGTGCTTCCACCAACACGGGCATCCAGAAGGAGCTGGAAACGTACATTGCCGCGCAGTTCCACTTCTTGGCCTCCTCCGCGCCGTCGCGGACCTTTTGTTCCGTCGTGTCCTTGGGAAGGATCGCATAGTCAAACACTTTGCCCAGAGAATGCTTTGTTGCCTTGGAAAGATCGATCGCCATAAAAATGACCTCCTGAATAGAAATGAGAAAGGATTAGACGAACAAATGCGCCAAACAAAATCCCAGTCATGATACACAGTATATCATCAGCCAAAAGCGATGTCAATCTTTTGTTAATAATTTCGTATGAAAAAGAAAATTTCTCAAAAATCGGAAAAGAATCAAAAACCGGTTTCATACCGATTGCATGGGACAAACGGACGCGGATATGCTATAATAAAAAACACGTGTCATTTTGCCGGGAGGACAATTCTTCGAATGATTAACAGATCGGATGGAGCGCTGGTTTATCGCATTGCGCGCTATTATTATGTAGAAAACCTTTCTCAAAACGAAATTGCACAGATTGAAAAAATTTCCCGTTCCAAGGTGTCGCGCCTGCTGGAAAAAGCCCGCTCGAGCGGGATGGTCAACGTGGAGATCAAAATGCCCGCAACGCCCCTTGCCAGCATGCTGGAGACACAGCTTCGGGAAACGCTGGGTCTGGAGCGGGTCATTGTAGCGCCCGCCTCTGTTTCCGAAAGTACCGACGAGACCGAAGAAACACTCATTCAGGATGTGGCAAGCATCGCCGCGGTCCATTTGCCGCAGATGCTTAGGGACTGCTCCGTCATCGGCGTGGGCTGGGGACGAACGGTCTACTCCATCCCGGCCTATCTGCCGTTCGAGCAGCACTCCTCCTGCCTGTTCGTGCCGTTGGTGAGCAACTGTAGTTTGCGCAACCGTTTTTTGCAGAATTCCACCATCGTCAGCCGCTACGGCGAGCGGCTCGGCGCGGGGACGTACTATCTCAACATTTCCGGCGGACTGCTTCCGGGAGAATCCCGCCCTACATCCGATCTGAGCAACATTGAACAGCTGAAGAAATACTGGAACAGCATGGACGCCGCCATTTTCGGCGTGGGCAATCCTCCGGTCAAAAATGAGCATTATCTGAAAAAAGAACTGGCGATCTCGGAGTTTTCCGAACGGGATCTCGATCCGGACGCCCGCGGAGAAATGCTGTCCCAGACGTTTTTCAGCAAAGGCTCCCCCTCGCCTGTGGGGCTTTCAAAAGAAAACGTGGTCGCTGTGCCGCTTGAGCAGCTCAAAACCATTCCGCAGACCATCTGCGTTGCGGCCGGCGAGGACAAGGCGGCGCCGCTCTATTATGCGGCAAAGCGTGGCTACTACAAAACGCTGGTGACCGACCATTTGGCTGCGCAGAAAATTCTCAGCCTGATCGAAAACGACGAGGCATAAAGGCGGAACAGAACGTTGGAACAACACACGGCAAAAACGGCGCTGGTTCGGTGTGTCTCTTATGAACAGGAAGAAGTCGAACGGGCGCTTGAACAGCTTTTGACGCTGACGGACGGCCTTTCGTTCGTCCAACCGGGGATGCGGGTGGTGCTCAAGGCCAATCTCGTGATGAAAAAGCCGCCGGAAGCGGTCTGCACGACGCATCCGCAGGTGCTTGCGGCATTGACCCGCGCGCTGGTGCAGCGAGGCGCGAAGGTGGTCGTGGGCGACAGTCCGGGCGGCCCGTTTACGGAGCGGGCTCTTCGCGGGATCTATCGCGAATGCGGGCTGGACGCTGTGGAGCAGGCCGGCGCAGAGCTGAACTGGGATGTGGGGACGGAAAGCGACTTTTTCGAGGGCGGCAAGGTGCTGCGCCACATTGACGTTGCCCGCTTTGTCAAAGAGGCCGACGCGGTCATTTCCGTGGCAAAGCTGAAAACCCATGGCATGATGGGCTATACCGGTGCGGCGAAGAATCTTTTCGGCGTGATCCCCGGCACGATGAAGGTGGAATATCACTACAGGATGCCGAACACGGCGGCGTTTGCGGCCATGCTGGTCGATCTTGCGGAATACGTTTCCCCTGCCCTTTCCATCATCGACGCGGTGGTCGGCATGGAAGGCGACGGCCCGTCCCACGGCGACCCGCGCTTTGTGGGGGGATTGATCGCGTCCACGTCGCCCCACTATGCCGATCTGGTGGGCAGCGCGCTGATGGGACTCACGCCGGAATCGGTGCCGACGCTCAAGGAAGCGATTTCACGCGGACTGTGCCCTGCGGCGCTTTCTGAAAAAGACGTGGCAGGCGAAAGCGTTTCCTCCCTCGCAGTGCCGGATTACAAGACCATACCGCCGGTCAAGCCGCTTTCTTCGGACTTTGTTCATCAAAAAGCCTGGCTCAAGCCCTTTTCCAAAGTGGTACGCGGCGTGCTCGAACAGCGTCCACAGGTGGACCCAAAGCTGTGCGTGGG
>JAEYFO010000276.1 GCA_023402915.1 Bacillota bacterium
GTGCAGACCACGTTCCACCTGACGGAAAGCGACGGCTGGGTCAAGATGACCACCGGCTCCTACTATACGCCGAACGGCCGCTCCATCCACGGCGTGGGCATCACGCCCGACCTGGTCGTGGAGCTTCCGGAAGCGCTTTCCGATCTGTCGCCCGAGCTGCTGACAAGGGAGCAGGACGCGCAGCTTCGCGCCGCCATCGATGCGCTCAAGGCAAAGCGGGACGGGACGAACTGACAAAAAGCTGAACCCGTCAAAAACAAAAGAAAAACAGAAAAAGCGAGGAGTTTCTATGAAACTGTGGTGCAAAATAAAAACCGATCAGAAGATCGTCGCCCAGCATACGAGCGACATTCCGGACGGCGTGTTCCGCTGGAACAGCGAAACTCTCCATGAACTCATCGGCGAAAGCTGCAGCGTGCTCGATACCGGCCGCCCGGTCGTGCTGGAAAAACATGCGAGCGAAATGGCGCGGCACCGCCGGACGGTGTTCAAGGCGGCGGACTTCATGGAACCCGTTTCCTTCGATCAGATGGAGTTTGAGCTCATCGACGAAAAGGATCTGAAAAAGCAAAAAGACGCGCCTTCTTTTTGAAACAGGCGGAATACTCCTTCGGCAGGCAAGCCATACTAAAGCCAATCTTGCAAAAGGAGTTGAACACATGGACATTCTCGCTTTGATCCTGGCCATTGTCGGCGCGCTCAACTGGGGATTGGTCGGCCTGTTTCAGTTTGATCTGGTCGCAGCGATTTTCGGCGGCAGCGCGTCCGTCGTGAGCCGCATCGTCTATGTTCTGGTGGGTCTGGCCGGTATCTGGGGCATCACGCTGATCTCCAAGGTGAACCGCGCCGACCGAAAGAGCGAATGAGCTTTGGCCGCTGAGCCGCAGAGAAAACGGCGGCCGCGCGTCAGGGAGCAGGATCCTCCGTGCCGGAAAAGCAGGGCGCGGAGGATTTTTTGCGCGCAGCGGGTTTGGAAAATTATGGCAAAAAGTACGTTGAAAAATAGACAGGGCAAAACAGTTGAAACCTGCGAAAAAGGGTGATATACTAAATATTCACCGCGGCAGGAGCAAATATGCCAAAAATCGCACCGGCAGCGCCCGGCAGTGAGGAGATGGTTTTTTGAAAAATCGATCCTATGAAATGGATCTGTGCAGCGGCCCCATTTTTCCAAAGCTCATCCGCTTTGCGCTGCCGCTGATGCTTACGGGTATTTTGCAGCTGCTGTTCAACGCGGCGGACGTGATCGTCGTCGGCCAGTTTACCGGAAACGAGGCACTTGCCGCCGTCGGCTCCACCAGTTCGCTCATCAGCCTGCTGGTGAATCTGTTTATCGGCCTTTCCGTCGGGGCCAACGTCATGGCCGCCCGCTATTATGGCGCAAAGAGCGAAAAAGACTTGCAGCAGACCGTCCACACGGCCATCTGCACGGCGGTGATCTGTGGCTTTTTGATGACGCTCGTCGGCGTTCCGGCGGCGCGCCCGCTGCTTTCGTGGATGGGAACGCCGGATGACGTCATTGAGCATGCCGTGCTCTATATGCGCATTTACTTTCTCGGAATGCCGTTTTTTACGGTCTATAACTATGGCGCGTCCATCCTGCGCGCTGTGGGCGATACCCGCCGTCCCATGTATTATCTGACGACGGCAGGGGTCATCAACGTCATTTTCAACCTGATTTTCGTAATCGTGTTTCAGATGGGCGTGGCGGGCGTCGCCATTGCAACGGTGATCTCTCAGGCGATCTCGTCGTTTTTGATCCTGCGCTGCCTTTCCCGCTCCGAAGGACCTTATCAGCTCAAAAAAAGCGAGCTTCGCATCACGAAAAGCAAGCTCAGATCCATGCTGGAGATCGGTCTGCCCGCGGGCATCCAGGGCACGCTCATCAACCTTTCGAACGTGCTGATCCAATCCTCCATCAATTCCTTTGAATCGCTGGCCATGGCGGGCGGTACGGCGGCGGGCAACGTGGAAAATTTCCTTTATGTGTCCGTCAATTCCATTTCCCAGACGGCGCTGAGCTTCACGAGCCAGAACATGGGCGCGGGCAACCACAAGCGGGTGGACAAGGTGGTGCTCGAGTGCATCCTGACGGTCTGCGGCGTGGCGATTTTGCTGGGCGGCACGGCCTATCTCTTTGCCGGACAGATTTTGCGGCTGTTTTCGCCCGATCCGCAGGTCATTGCCTACGGCGTGGAGCGTCTGTCCATCATGCTGCTGCCCTATGCGCTGTGCGGCATCATGGATACCATGCCCGGCTGCCTTCGCGGCATGGGCTGTTCCATCGCGCCGACCATCATTTCCCTCACGGGCATCTGCCTGTTCCGCATCCTCTGGATCGGAACGATCTTCCGCGCCAACCACACGCTGGACGTGCTGTATCTGTCCTATCCCGTGTCTTGGCTGCTGACGAGCACCGTGCAGATCTGCTGTTATCTGCTCATCCGAAAGCGCGTCTTTGCCCGGTCGGCAGGAAGCGCAGCGGCAGAGCAGTCAGGAACATAGTGCGATCAAAAAAACGCTGCGAAACCGGAAGGCGGACAGTCCTTCGAATTCGCGGCGTTTTTTGTTTTGGTTTTTGGAAGTATTTTGAAGAAGCGGCTTTGACAGCGGCGCGGTTTTGCGGTCTAATCAAAGGAAGCGGGTGCTTTTCCGTAGTCCCATTGGCAGCGGCGAAGATCGACGCAACCGTTCGGACGAAATAAAACGCCTTCCGCTTCGAGCAAAAGCCGCTGCTCCAACCAGCCGGGCGCGGTGCGTCCCGCGTGATTGACGACCCGGTGGCAGGGGTATCGGCCGTAATATTCCGCCATGGAAAGAATTTTCCCAACCAACCGGGCGTTTTTGTCCCGGCCGGTCAGCCGGGCGATCTGGCCATAGGTGGCGACTTTTCCTTCGGGAATTTCGCTCACTGCGCCGAGAATTTCATAAATCGTCGATTCGTCCAAAAGAAACCCTCCTGTGCGCCCTGCGCGGCAGATGAAACAGAAAAAGGAGCAACAAGCATGATCGTCTATTTTTCGGGAACGGGCAACAGCCGCTACGCCGCGGAGGCTTTCGAAAGCGTGCTGAACGACGGACTGTTTGACGCGGCCAAAGCCATACAAAAGGGGGAGCGCGCCGCGCTTTTCTCCGAGCGCCCCTGGGTGTTCGTCTCGCCGACTTACGGCTGGCGGATCCCTGAAATTTTTGAACAATTCCTGCTGGAAGGAAGGTTTTCCGGCGCAAAGCGGGCCTATTTCGTGATGACCTGCGGCGATGAAACGGGCAACGCGCAAAAGTATCTCAAAGCGCTCTGCACGAAAAAGGGCTGGGAATTTTGCGGCCTTCTGCCCGTCGTGATGCCGGAAAATTATGTCGCCATGTTTGCCGTGCCGGAAAAGGCGGAAGCCGAGGCCATCGTCCGGGCGGCGCGGCCCGTGCTGCTTTCGGGCGCAAAGACCGCTGCGCAGGGAAAGCCCTTTCCCGCGTTGCGGCCGTCCTTGCTCGACCGGTTCAAAAGCGCTGTCGTCAACCCGTTGTTCTATCGTTTCTGCGTCCGTGCAAAGCCGTTTTTTGCCACAGAGGGCTGTACGGGCTGCGGGCTTTGCGAAAAGCGCTGCCCGATGAGCAACATTCATCTTTCGAACGACAGGCCGGTCTGGGGCGGCCGCTGCACCCATTGCATGGCCTGCATTTCGTATTGTCCCGCCAGCGCCATCGAATACGGAAAAAAGAGCGCCGGAAAGCCCCGCTACCGCTGCGGGCAGTTTGAAAAATTGGAAAAAAATCCCCTTGGTTGACAAGGAACCGTGCGGTTTCTGCTGCGCCCCCAAAGGGGCGCGGTCAGTCCTGCGTTTCAAAAGGGGAAAGCGTACCCGGCGTGCCGCGTGCTCCGAGAAGGGGTGGAAGGAGGATGGTCAACTGTTCGGCGGGGATAGTCAGCCCTCCTGACGGAGCAGGCGAAACCGGTTCCGCTCCGCCTCAAGCACGCCGTCCCGCCGCATCTTTCCGATCTCCGCCGAAAGGGCGCTGCGCTCCACGTTCAGATAGTCTGCCAGCTCCTGCCGGTTGAAGGGGAGGAGAACCTCGCCGCCGCCCTGCCGGAGCAGTTCGTCCGTCAAATAGGCCAGCAGCCGTTCGCGAATGGTCTTGCGGGACGTGTAAAACATCCGGCGGGAAAGCGAAAGATTCTTCTGCGCGGATATTAGCAGCAGGTTTCGGATCACCCGCGCGGCGTGGACGCACCGCCCCGAGGCGGCAAGCAGCCCGGCCACGTTCAAAAACAAAACCCGGCAGGGAGAGACGGCAATGACGTTGACCATCATGGCCGTTTCGGGCGCGCAGGCGTAAGCTTCTGCGAACATGCCGCCCGGCCCCACCTGGCCGAGGACGCTCCGGCCACCCCAGAAATCGTCGCATTCGATGGAGACGGCCCCTTCGAGCACAACGCCCGCCGTCGTGACGTGCTCCCCTGCGCGGTGGAGAAATTCTCCTTTTTCAAACGTGCGCTCTGCGGCGCTCAGACAACGGAGCGCACCGGCGATCTCCTGTGCCGTCATGCCGGAAAAAAGCGCCGCGCCCTTCAAAAGTTCCAGATCCATATCCCCCCGAAACGGGCTGCGCCAATGGTTTTGCGTGTCTGCGCAGCCGATGTGCGTTTATTGTACCGTCGCCGGCCGCCGTGGTCAAGGCAGAAACGGCGGCAGAAAAGACTTTGTTTTGCAGGAAACAGAGAAAAAAACTGCATACGGGCGGATTTCTTACTTTACCATGCAGAAGTTTTATGCTATACTCTTTTCAACATCATGGCTTGCGCGTCCTGCCGCAAAGAGGGCGAAACCAAATTCAAAGGAGAGAGGATCATGTATAAGCTCTGGAACGCACTCAACGAAAGCAAAAAACTCCGCTGGATCGATCTGACCCATCCGCTCGACAACAGCAGCCCCTATTGGAGCGGCGTTCCCGAGGGTGCGGTGGAGCTGGGCACGGTGGTGTTCGATTGGGGAAACCCCATGCTCGAATGCCAGATCCAGTCCTTCAAGTTCCCCGGCCAGTTCGGCACGCATATCGACTTCCCCGGCCACTTCATCAGGGAAGCGCCCCTTTCCGAGGCGTTCGACGTGTGCGATACGGCTTTCCCGCTGTGCGTCATCGACGTGACGGCCAAGGTGGAAAAAGACCCCTGCTATGCCGTGACGGTGGAGGAC
>JAEYFO010000310.1 GCA_023402915.1 Bacillota bacterium
CTTTTCGTTCTGCTCGCAGGCCTTGACGAACGGCAGGATGCCGTCGCTGCCCAGATAGGGATTGACGGTGATGATGTCCGTGGGGAAGCCCTGCGTGCTGTGCTCGCCGATGGCGGCGGAGCCGAGATAGGCCGCGGCATAGGCTTCGGCCGTGGAGCCGATATCGCCGCGCTTGACGTCCGCGATGACCACCATTCCGTTTTCCGAAGCATAGTCCATGGTCTTTTTGAAGCAGGCAAGACCGGCCATGCCGTACATTTCATAAAACGCCACCTGCACCTTGACCGCCGGAACAACGTCCTTGAGGCCGTCGATGAGCGCCTTGTTATACCGGAAGATCGCCTCCGCCGCGTCGCTGAGCCAATCCTCCCCCAGAGCCGCAAAGCCCTCGGGCAGATATTCAAACCGGGTGTCCAGCCCCATCACCGTGGGGTTTTGCAGGCGGATGACCGCCTCTGTGAGCCTGTCGATCTGATTCATACCAATTTCTCCTGCGTGGTTCTGTCGCTTGCGGGACTTTGGCGGGGAAAGACCCCTCTCTCCTCCCCCTTTTGCCCCTTTTCCGATTCTGCTCAGCGTTCGCGGCGCGCCGTGATCCGGCCTCCCATGAGGGTATAGAGCACCTTGCCGTGATAGGGCTTGCCGAGGAAGGGGGAATTTTTGCTTCTGGAATGGAGCATCTCAGCGCTGTAGGTCACTTCCGCTTCCGGGTCGGCAATGGTGATGTCCGCCGGTTCGCCCTCGGCGAGCGCGCCGCCCGGAACGCCCAGAATTTCCGCGGGCTTGGCGGAAAGCCGTTCCACCAGCTGCGCGGGCGTGAGCGCCCCCGGCTCGACCAGATTGGTCACGGCCAGCGAAAATGCCGTTTCAAAGCCGACGATGCCGTTGAGCGCCAGATTGAATTCGACGTTCTTTTCGTCGATGTGATGGGGCGCATGGTCGGTGGCCAGCACGTCGATGGTGCCGTCGGCCAGGCCGCGCTTGACCGCTTCCACGTCCTTTTCCGTGCGCAGCGGCGGGTTCATCTTGGTATTGGTGTCGTAGGAAGCGCACCATTCATCCGTGGCGGAGAAGTAATGCGGGCAGGTCTCGCCCGTGGCGCGCACGCCCCGCGCCTTGGCCTGACGGAGCAGCTCCACGCCGCCCTCGGTGGAGATGTGGGCGATATGGATGCGGGCGTCATAGGCTTCGGCCAGGATCAGCTCGCGGGCGATCATGACTTCTTCCGCCGCGCGGCTGATGCCCTTGAGGCCGCAGACCGCGGACCAGTAGCCTTCGTTCATCACGCCCTCGCCCACGAGAGACAGCTCTTCGCAGTGGGAAATGAGCAGCGCGCCGAAGTTTTTGGCATACTGGAGCGCCAGACGCATGCGGTTCGCGTCCTGCACGGGGCGGCCGTCGTCGGAGAAGGCCACGGCCCCATGCTCCAGAAGGATACCCATCTCGCTCAGCTCTTCGCCCTTGAGGCCCTTGGTGATGGAGGCGATGGGATAGACGTGGGCGCTGCCCACTTCCCGGGCGCGCTCGAGGATATAGCGGGTGACGGTCTTGTCGTCGTTGACGGGCCTGGTGTTGGGCATACAGGCCACGCCGGTGAAGCCGCCATAGGCCGCGGCCAGCGTGCCCGTTTCGATGTCTTCCTTATATTCCTGCCCCGGCTCGCGCAGGTGGCAGTGCATATCGATGAAACCGGGCATGACCCAGCAGCCGGCGGCATTGAGGACTTCGTCCGCTTCGGCTTCGATGGAGGTCGCAATTTTGGCGATCACGCCGTCTTCGACCAGCACGTCATACTGCCCGCTCAGGCCGCGGGGATTGACAAGCGTTCCGTTTTTGATGAGAGTTTTCATTTTGCAGACCTCCTCGTGATGAGATAAAGCACCGCCATGCGCACGGCCACGCCGCTTTGCACCTGCTCGTCAATGGTGGACTGGCTGCCGTCGCGCACGCTGCTCGTCAGCTCCACGCCGCGGTTGACCGGGCCGGGATGCATGACGATCGCGTCTTTTTTCGCCAGCTTGAGCACGTCGTCCGTCAGGCCGAAAAAGCGGTTGTACTCCCGCACGGAGGGGAACAGGCCGGCCTTCTGCCGCTCGCGCTGGATGCGCAGCGCCATGACCACGTCCGCGCCGTTGACGGCTTCGCGCACGTCGTTCGTCACCTTTGCGCCCGCCTTTGCAAATTCTTCGGGCAGCAGCGTCGTAGGGCCGGCGAACGTCACGTCCGCGCCCATGGTCTGAAGGCCCCAAAGGTTGGAGCGGGCCACGCGGCTGTGGTACACGTCGCCGACGATGGCCACCTTCAGGCCGGAAATACCGCCGAAATGCTGCTTCATGGTGAACATGTCGAGCAGCGCCTGGGTGGGATGCTCGTTGAGGCCGTCGCCCGCGTTGATGACGGACGCATGGACGTTTTCAGCCAGCAGCTTGGGCGCGCCGCCCATGGGATGGCGGATGATGATGACGTCCGTGCCCATCTGGTCGAGGGTGTGACCCGTGTCGATGAGCGTTTCGCCCTTGGCCACGCTGGAGCTGGACGCGGCGATGTTGGCCGTGGCCGCGCTCATGTATTTGCAGGCCATTTCAAAGGACGTGCGGGTGCGGGTGCTGTTTTCATAAAAGAGGGTCATGACGGATTTTCCCGCCATGTGCGGCGTTTTTTTGCTCTGAGAGACGACGATCTGCTTCATGGTTTCGGCGTGAGTCAGAATCTCGTCGATCTCCTGCGCGGACACTCCCTTGAGGCCCAGAATATCCTTTCGCATCAATGCCATTGGTTCGTCCTCCTAATCACACAAGCTCAGTAGAAACTATAGGAAAGAGTAACCCCCTTCGGGATTACTCTTTTCGTTCAAAAATCTTGACGCAGTCCTCCGCGCCGTCGATGCCGCCGATGCACACGCGGATGACCTCGTTATGGGACGTGGGCACGTTTTTCCCCACGAAATCGGGGCGAATGGGCAGCTCCCGGTGGCCGCGGTCGATCAGCTCCGCCAGCTGAAGGCAGCAGGGGCGGCCCAGATCGACGATGGCGTCCATGGCCGCGCGGGCCGTCCGGCCGGTATAGATCACGTCGTCCACCATGACGATGGTCTTGCCCGTCACGCCAAAGGGAATGTCGGTTTTGCGGATGACGGGATGCTGGGACAATTCGGAAAGATCGTCGCGATACATGGTGATGTCGATCATGCCCATGGGCACGCGCACACCCTCGACCGCTTCGATATTCCGGGCAATGCGTTCGGCCAGCGGCACGCCCCGGCGGTGAATGCCGATGAGCGCCACGGACTCCATGTCGCGGTTGCGCTCGATGATCTCATGGGCAATGCGCAAAAGCGCCCTGTCCACGGCGCGCCTGTCCATGATCGTCGCTTTTTCCCGCAGCAGCTCCATTGCCTCTGCCTCCTGTTTAAGTTGCTCTTGCGCCCGTGCGCTTTTTTTCGTGTGCCTTTTTAGAAAAAGCTCCACAAAAAAACGCCCTCCGCCGGAGAGCGGAAGGCGATGCAGACGTTTATTTTCGCGCTGAAAACCCAGCCCACCGGCAAAGCGTGACCCTGCCCCGTGAGCCCATTTTTCCGCGCAGCGAAAAGACGCATTCCTTTCCGGTCTCTCTGTACCGGATTAAAGGTGCTTGAGTTCCTGAGTATCTTATCATATCCCACCGCAATGCGCAAGCGATTCCCGAAAAAAACGTCCGATTTTTCACACGGGATCGCAAAGCGTATTTTCGTTCAGCGCGCGATGGAAACCGAATATTTTTTGAGCATCTCGATGGGGCAATAGCGGCTCTTGGCCTGCCGGAGCCCTTCGTCGCCCATGTCCTCCTCCCGGTTAACGAAGCGGATCGCGTCGCTGTCGTTATGCCGCACGAATTCCATGTTGATGACCGGATAGGCGCCGGGGAATTCCCGCAGGGCCTTTTCGATGTGGACAAAGAGCGTATCGCCCACCACTTCCCCCACGGAAAGGCCGACGATCTGCCCTGCGGCGCGGATATAGCCGCCCACCTGGCAGAGGGCAAAATAGTGGTCGAGCACCTTCATGGTCATGCGCCGCTCCTCTTCGGACTGCTCGCTCTTGGCCGCGTCCATCTCCATGAAGCTGTGGAAAAACGCCCGTACCTCGCCGATGTTCTCGCGGGTGATGGGGTGATATTCGTATTCCCCGAACGTTTTGATGAACTTGTTGATGTGGTTGCGCTGTGTGTTGTAGCGGCGGCCCTTGAGGGTCATCAGGTCATTTTTGTCGTAAAGATAATCCGCCCAGTCCAGCTTGGTGCGCGCCTGCATGGCGTCGCCGTAGCGCGTCTGGAGGATAGGCAGGCAGGGCTCGGGCACCGGCTCATAGGCCACGGGCAGCCCCTGTTCTTCGCACCAGCGGTCGATCTGTTCGAGCGCCGCTTCGATGGAGCCGGGGCCGATGGGCATGGTGAAAGCTGTCGTGCCGTCCTTGAGGATGCTCTTGATGAGAAGCACCTGCTCAAATACGGCGTATTCAGCCTGAAAATAATCCGCCCACATGCAGGCCGTGCCGTGGGTATAGTCGCAGATCCGATAGTTCTGATGAAGGAAAAACGGGTCGAGGGTCTTGACGCTTTGTTCGTCGATTGGTTGAAAGGTCAGCATACACAATCTCCATAACTTTTTCTCGTGCCGGCCAACTGCGGATCGCTTCACGCAATTTTGGCCTGTTTTGTCGAAAAACAGAGCAGGATTTTCCGGCAAAATCCAAGCAGGAACAATGAGAATCATTCCTGTTTTGATAGGATACCACATTCCGGCGGATTTTGCACCACTTCAAAAAAAGTTTTTTCTCCCTCGGGCAGCGTTGCTCCCTCCGCGCCGCCCAAGCGCCGCAGGCAGCGAAGGAAATTTTCCGGCGGCGGGGCGTAAAACCGCATGGTCTGCCCGCTCGACGGATGGGTCAGCGTCAGCTCGATGGCGTGCAGCGCCTGCGCGCTCAGCCCCAGTCTGGACTTTTGCGGGCCATAGAGCGGATCGCCCGCCACGGGGTGGCCAATGCGCGCCATATGGACGCGGATCTGGTGAGTGCGCCCCGTTTCCAGGCGGCATTCCACCAGCGAATAGCCGTCAAAGCGGCGCAGCACCTTGT
>JAEYFO010000063.1 GCA_023402915.1 Bacillota bacterium
AAACGGCGGAAAACCGCTCCCCGTCAATGCGCAGGGCGTGATCCCGCCGCGTCCGCTCCACGCTCCAGCGCGCATTGCAGACCTTTCCGAAAATCATGTTTCTTGCAATGCGGCAACTTTGGAAAGGGTCGTCCGCCATGCGGTATTGCATTCGACGCAGAAGAACATTTCCCTGCGCCGAACCGCCAATCCGCGCCAAAAAGCGCCCGCGCGGCGAACAAAACGCCAGGCCGATCCCGTAGCGCGCGCATACGCCCATCAGCGCCGGGGAAGCCCCCGCATAGGAGAAGGATATGATGCTTTGGAGCGTGTGCAGCGGATAGCGCGCCAAAATCGTCTTTTCCCGGTTGGCGACCACATTTTCCCCGTCCAGAGAAAGATACACGTCCTCCGATGTGACGAACAGCGTGTTGAGAAGGCGCTTCATTTCTCCACCTCCAACGCACTGCGCAGATAGGCGGAGACCGGCCGTTTTTTCAAAAGTTCCGGCAGACAAAGCTCCTTCATCGAGCAGGAATTGCATCCCTTTGTGGGTTTGACCTTCGGCGTTCGCCCGCGGGCGTAGAGGTCGTGCATCTGGAAAAGCAGCGTCTTTACTTCCTGCCGCAGCTCCGGCGCAAAGGAAACTTCCGTGCGGCGGCGCGGCTCGCCGTAATACAGCGCCCCCTCGGCGATCTCGCAGCAAAGCATTTCCTCCAGGCACATTGCCTGCGCGCACAGCTGCAACTCGTCCGCGTTGTGCTCCTTCGGCCGTCCGCGCTTATACTCCACCGGATAGGGCTGCCACAGTCCCTCCCGCCCTTCGAGCGGGATGCCCGCCGCTCCCCGGCGAAATTCCAGCACGTCGCAGGCGCCCGAAACGCCCAATCCGGAAGAAAAGACCCGGATGCCGCGCACGACGAGCAGATCGCCCCGGCTTTCCGAAAAGCCCTCTTTGTGCGCGTTTTCGTGAAGGATGGCCCCGTCCGTCGTGAGGAAGTTCTCCGCCCACTGGTTTTCAACGTGAATCAGCGCCCATTGCCTGCGGCAGAACCGAAAATGCTGCAAGCCCGAAAGCTGGAGAAAGTCCTCTTCGGAGTAAATCACCCCTTACGAATGCAGGCGACGCCTTCCGGGATGTGCGCTTCGTCCACCGTGACGGTGTAATCCTCATAGCTTCTGGGTGCGGTCACGCCTTCTTTGTGCGCCGCCTTCACCAGATCGAAGAGCTTATGGGCGGGCGCGCAGCCCAGCTCCGTGTCGTGCTTGAAAATGATCAACTCCCGCACAGCCATCTTTCCGCGGGCGGCGGAATGATCGTTTTCAAACATGTTCAAGATCGCCGTCCACAAAAGCTCCAGATCCTCTTCGGAGAAGCCCGTGGTCTTGCGGGCCAAATTGGCGGAGACATAGCCCTCTGCGCGGTAGAGGCCGTAGGGAACGATATACTTCCGCCCCATTTCCGTGCCCTTCTTCTCCGCGTCGGCTTCGGTCGTGATGGCCACGCGGGTGATGGTGATCTCCTGCGGCAGGATGGGATCGACGCTGCGGGCAAAGCCCAGCTGCACGGGGCCGCGCACCTGGCCGCAGTTGAGCGCGCCCTTGACGAACGTGGTCATGACCGCGCCGAACGTGCGGATATCGTAGAAGTTGGAGCACATGAAATCCCGCAGCTTCTCGTCGAGCTTTTCATCCTTTTTCTTCGCTTCCTTGAGCTTGGCCGGATCGACGCCCACATAGGCGCAGGCTTCCTTGTCGCTGGTGTTGAGCGGCACGCTGTCCTTGATATAGATCCGGTAGCCGCTCTCGTTTTCCTTCGCCGTTTCGACGTAGTTTCGAATCTTGCGCTTGAGGCACACGTCTGTCACCAGACCGTAGCCCGTTTCCGGATCGACGCGGGGCATGTTGCCCGCATCCGGGTCGCCGTTGGGATTGCCGTTTTCCACGTCGAAAAACACCACAAATTCATACCGGTTCCTGATGGGTTCAGACATTTTCGCTTTCCTCCTCTTCCTGCTTGTATCCCGCCGCTGTATCCGGCGCTGTTACTCCAAATCAAATGCGCTTTGCGCCTCGACCGTCCTACCCGCCGGAATGTCCTTCCCATCCGGGGTGTCATTTTCTGCCGCACTCTTTTCCTTCTTCGTTCCCGCGTACCGCTTCTGCGTCTGATGATAGTAGCCCAGATCGAACGAGCCCTGCTGCGCCAGCGTCATGCGGGGCGGATAGTACTCGCCCAGGACGCTCTTGAGCGTGCTGACCTGCTTGTCGTAATGAACGCGGAGTCCGCCGTCCAGCTTGCGCAGGTGCTTTTGATAGAGGTTGCCCAGTACCGGGAAAATGCTGGCCGGCATGGCCGCCGCCGCGTTGAAATACTTGTCCTTGATGGTCGCGTTGATGCCGGGATTGGCGGCCTGCTGCACAGCTTCATACACCGAGAACAGACGGCCGAGCGTATAGGCGACGTTGGTGCTTTCTTCGTTGAGTCCCACTTGCAAAACCTCCTTCGGGCAGTCGTTGTTCGTGTTTTTCAGATAATAGGCTTTCAGGATCGCCGCCCGTCCCCAGGTGATGTTCTGCTCTGCGCGGATGCGGAGCATGACGGCTTCCAGCAGGGACGCGGGATAGGGTCCGTTTGAGAAAACCGCCCGCACCGTCGCGCCTGCCATGGCGGGCGAAGGCGATTTGTCGCGGGAATTGAGGTTCACCGTCTCGCGCAGCATCGCCCACAGCGGGAACGCGCCGGCCGGCGCAAAGGAAGGCTTTTCGATCTCCAGCCGTTCATAATGGGCGCTGACGTTGGCCATCAGCTTTCCGAACGTGTCCCGCAGGAAAAACCGGACGGACAGCCGCGCCGCGTTTGGCGCAAGGCCGAGGATATAGAACGGCCTGTCCGCTTCGACATTCAGCTCTTCGCAGGGCAACCCCGCTGCCAGCCTTTTGAGCGCCGCATGAAGGTCTTTTTCCGTCAGGCCGGGTGTTTCTCCGCCGAACAGCGCCGCCATGGCAAAGCCCTGATAGGCGGGGTCGGCCCCTTCCGCCCAGCAGACGATGGTCGTGTCGCCGATGGTCTGGACGTTTTTCCGGTCTGCAAGCAGGTGGTTGAGCGCCGCCGTATAGGCAAAGGCAGCGTATTTCCCCACGGGCGCGTTATAATTCTGCTCGCGGCCATAGGAGCAAAAGGCAGGCGCGTTGAAGGACACCAGCGCCGCGCCGCTGGACTGCGCGTCCCGCACGCCCTTGACCGACGGGTGCACAGCGGCGA
>JAEYFO010000074.1 GCA_023402915.1 Bacillota bacterium
CTTGTCCACCCCGCGCGGCGTGATATCCGTCACGCCGGCGTCCGACACGGCAATTTCCACCCGGCTGCCGAATTTCGCTTTCAACAGCGCGGATGCCCACAGCGTTTCTTCCTCCGGCGTCATCATCGTCGCTTTGCCAAAGTGCATCTTCAGCATCTCTTCCAAAGGAATTTCCACTCCGGGATGACCCAAATAGTGCTCCGTAAGATCGGCCATAGGACCCTTGTGCAGAAAATAATAGTCAGAAACAGCCATGCAATGAAAAAAGTAGCCGTGCTGTGCACAGAATTCTGCCAGATCGCGAAGGAATTCCGGGTCGTGGCTGCGGCTGTAGACCGTTTCGCCCGACGGATAAACGCTCACCAGACCGCCCGCCTGCGAAAGCGCCAGCCCCTCCGCAATTCCCAGCTGCTCAAAGATCCGGCAGGCCGAACGATACGGTCTGCCCGTCGCAACCATGACATGAACCCCCTGCGCAACGGCGGCGCGGATGGCGCGAATGTTTTCTTCGGGGATCTTTCTTTGATCGTTAAACAGCGTGCCGTCCAGATCCACGGCCACGAGCTTGTAGGCAGGGGTCATTTGCTTCCTCCTTTTGGGGGTTCGTCCGGCGTTCTCTGCGGGGGCCGTTCGGGCTTTCCGGCTGAAGCTCCCGGCTGCGCCGGTCAGGTCAAAACGTACTGTTCCAGCACCTGCGCCACGCCCGCTTCGTCGTTCGTGGGCGCAATGATCCTGGCCGCCGCCCTGGCCGCGTCGCTGGCGTTTTCCATGGCCACGCCCAGGCCGGCCGCCGCGATCATGCCCGCGTCGCTGTCCGTGTCTCCAAAGGCGACCACTTCTTCCTTCGAAATGCCCAGCGCCTTCGCCGTTTCGAGCATGGTGCTGGCCTTGCTCACGCCCTTTGGCGTGATGTCCACGGAGCATTTGTCCGAAACGCCCAGCTCCACCCGCCCGCCAACGCGGGCGCGCAGCAGCTCCTGCGCGTGAAGCGTTTCCTCAAGGCCGTGGGTGACGACGTTGGCCTTGCCGGAGCGCATGGCGCGCATCTCCTTCGCCGTGGCCGGTTTCCCCTCAAAGAAGAAATAGAGGGCGCAAAGGTCGGCCAGCTCGCCGCTCTGGTTGAAATAATAGGCGTCCGGGCCGCAAAGGCAGTGAAAATACAGCCCGTTTTCATCGCAGAAGGCGCAAAGCTCTTCCAAAAGCGCGCCCTCAAAGCAGCGGCTGTACACTTCGCTTTCGTCCGGATACCGCAGCACCAGCCCGCCCGCCTGCGAAAGGATCAGGCCGTCCGTCACGCCGATCTCGTCAAAGACCCACTTTGCGCCCAGATAGGGGCGGCTGGTGGCAAGCATCACGGAAACGCCCTGCCCGATGGCGCGGCGCACCGCGTCGGCGTTTCTTTGGGGGATTTTCTTTTCGCTGTTCAAAAACGTGCCGTCCAGATCGAGCGACACCAGCCGATAAGTCTGTCTCATGCGCAGTTCCTCCAAAAGGTCAGGATCAAAGAAGGGAGCTCTAACCGAAAAAGAGCGGTTTCCCCTGAGGTTCCGGCGGAAAGCGGCAAGCGTCAAAGCCTTCCGCTGCTACCGGTCGGTTTTGTCTGATTTTTCAAAAGCGAGGGCAGGACGTACTTCTCCACCGCCCAGGCCACGCCCGCGTCGTTGTTGGCCGGCGCGACCACGTCCGCCGCCGCCTTGACCTGCTCAAAGCCGTTTTCCATGCAAACGCCCAGCCCGGCCGCCGCGATCATGGGCAGATCCGTCCCGCTGTCGCCAAAGGCCGCCGTCTCTTCGGACGAAAGCCCCAGCGCCTGCGCCGCAGCCAGCAGCGCCCTGCCCTTGTCCGTGCCCGGCGGGATAACATCCACCATGCCGGGGCCGGAGATCTGGATCTCCGCCCGGCTGCCGAAGCGTTCCTTCAAAAGGGCGGCCACCCGCTCCGCCTGCCCGAGGGGCGTGGGCACGTCGGCTTTGCCCGCCGTCAGCGCGCAGAATTCTTCGAACGGAAGCACGATGGGCGGCACGCCGAACGTCCCCTGCGAGCGCTCTTTTTCCGGCCCGGACGCGCCGGGAAGGCAACAGTAATCCGGCCCGATCATGATGTGAAAATACAGCGAATGCTCCGCGCAAAATTCCGCCAGATCGCGGGAAAAGTCCCGATCCAGCGTGCGGGAAAACACCGTTTCACCACTGGGGTAACGGCTCACCAGCGCGCCCGCCTGCGAAAGCACCAGCCCTTCGGAAAGGCCCAGCGTCTCAAACACCCAGGCCGCCGCACAAAAAGGCCGACCCGTCGCCGGCATGATACACGCGCCCAACGCGGCAGCTTCCCGCAGGGCGGCAATGTTTTTCTCGGGAAGATGGCGATGGTCGTCCAGGAGCGTTCCGTCCAGATCGAGGGCCAGCAGTTTGTAGGATCGATTCATAAAGTTACTCCGTAAAAGCGAGATCAGTTTTATGATACCTGACAAAATATGACTTGTCAATTAACATTTCTCTCACATATTTTCCAAAACATGTGATTTTTCTTGCGTTATTTGAAGGTTAATCCTGCGTATTTGCATGAATTCCGTCATTTACGGCTCTTCTTCGTTGAGGCGGACAATATTTTCCGTCATCCGTTCCAAAAAGCCCCGGAGCTGTTCGCTCTCCGCTTCTGAAAAGCCCTCCATCATCGTGTCGATGACCGTCCGGAACCCGCGGGTACACTGGGCGGAGATCTCCCGTCCCCGCTCGGTGAGGTGGATGCGGTTGCAGCGGCCGTCCTCTTCATCCGGCTCGCGTTGGATGCAGCCGCTTTCCTCGAGCCGCCGGATGCACGCCGCTACGGTGGGCGCGCTGACCATCAGCTCCCGGGCGATCTCCTTCTGCGTGGGCGGCGTTCCCTCTTCCGAAAGCATCCGGAGCACCACGGCCTGGCCGGGATGCAGTCCCTCCGCCAGAAAAAACCGGTGCACGGCGTTGTTGTGCGTCCGAATGAGCCGCATACAGCTTTCCGCCGCTTCTTTTTGCTTCTGTTCCATGATGCGTTCGTCCTCCTTGCCGCTTTCTTTCACGATACCTCCGGCAACGCGCCCTGTCAAAGGCGGAAGCGCTCTGCCGCGCCCGCTCACAGCGGCTTTTCGTAGCAGAAGATGGGGCAGCCGTCCTCCACCCAGGGGTTTCAACTTCTTCCAGACACAAAAAGCCCTCGCCCTGGAAAAGGGCGTTGGCGCTGTGGTTTTCCGCGACGGTCTCGAGCCGGATGGAGCGCGCGCACCGCCGCTTCCTCGCACGGTTTCGCCTGTTGGATGCTCCACACGCTTCGTTTCTCCTGCGCTTTTTCGCTTTTTCAACGTTTCAGCGGAACGGAAAACGCTCTCTCAAAAGCGTCCGTGCTCCGGGACGTTGGCATTTCCCGCCGGTTTGTAGTACAATGAGTCCATCACACTGATTTTACCACATTTTTTCCTGAAAAAGGAGGCAGCTTCATGTTTACGTACAAACCGCACGGCGTGTGTTCCAGCCGCATCGATCTCGACATTCGGGACGGCGTGATCCGTTCGTGCAAATTCACCGGCGGCTGCAAGGGCAATCTCGGCGGCATTTCCCGCCTGATCGAGGGCATGTCCATCGACGACGTCATCGCCCGCTGCAAGGGCGTGCCCTGCCAGGGAACGACCTCCTGCCCGGATCAGCTGGCGCAGGCGCTCGAAGCCTACAAGGCGCAGCAGCACTGACGCGGGGAGGCGCATTTTTCGATGAAGCTTCTCATCGCGTCGGATATCCACGGCTCCGCCCGCTGCTGCCGGGAGCTGCTTTCCGCCTTTGAAAAGGAGGGCGCGGACCGGCTGCTCCTGCTGGGCGATCTTCTCTATCACGGCCCGCGAAACGATCTGCCGGAGCAATACGCGCCCAAGGAAGTGCTGACGCTTCTCAACGAGCGGCGGCATCAGATCTTCTGCGTCCGGGGCAACTGCGACACGGAAGTGGACCAGATGGTGCTGGACTTCCCCATTCTGGCGGACTATTGCCTCATTCCGGCGGGAAAGGCCCTGCTCTTCGCCACCCACGGCCACCATTTTAACCCCGAGGCTCTGCCGCCCCTTTGCGAGGGCGACGCGCTGCTCTACGGCCACACCCACGTGCCCGCCTGCGAAAAGACGGGCGGCATTTGGTGCCTGAACCCCGGCTCGGTCTCCATCCCGAAAAACGGCAGTCCCCACAGCTATATGACCCTCGAAAGCGGGCTGTTTTTGTGGAAAGAGCTGCCCTCGGGCAGGACGTACCGGGACTTCCGCCTGCCGGAAGGGGAGTAAGAATTTCAAAATTTTCCGAAAAGACAATTTTCAAAACAATTTTCCAAAAGAAAAGCGGCTCTTCTGCCGCTTTTTGTTTTTTGGGAAAATCCCTTCGGTCATTCCGGCTCCTCTTCCTCCTCCCAGGCGTTTTCGATCTGCCAGCCGGTCTCGCTCCGCTTCCCTTCAAAGCAGAACACCCGCGGCCACGGTTCTCCCACCGAAAACAGCCCGATCGTTCCGCGCCGGAAGGGATGGACGCGCACCCGGTCAAATTTGCCGAAAAACGCCGTCAGCTCTTCGCCCGAAAGCGCCGAAAGCCCGCCTGAGAGCAGCGTTCCCGCTTCGTCGAACCGTCCCAGCCCCACCGCCTCGCACAGGCTTCTTCCTGCCTCGGAGAGGGTTTGGGGCTGGCGGGTGGGCGAAAGGGTTTCTGAACGCAGCGCGCCGGTGAAGGGGTCGAAGCGCGCTTCCCTTTGGTGGGCCCGGCAGGTGGGCAGAGTTGTTTTTTGAAGAACTTCTCCTTCCCAAACGGAAAATTCCCCGCCGGACAGGTCGAGCGTCGCCGCGCCGTCCTCCGTCCGGACGCACAGGCAGCGGTTTTCCCCGAAAACCAGCACGTGTCCCGGCAGAAGCCGAAGCGACCCGCCGCCATGGCGGGCGATGGTTTTGGAAACCAGCACGGCGTTCCCTTTTTCCAGGCAGAAATGCACGCCCATCTGCCGGAAGAGCGACGCGCAGAACCCTTCCTCCCGAATTTCGTCCAGAAGGGCGGCCGGTTCCTCCTCTTCGGGCAGGGCGAGCGCCGGAAGCGCCGCCTCGACGCAATCGGGCCAGAATGCCGTTTCCACGTCCGGAGCGCTCTGTCCCGCCTGCCGCCCCGTTTCGGGGACGTCCAGCCGGCGGAGCACGGGCAGCAGCCGTCCCGCAAGGGGCAGGGCTTCCAGATAGAGCCGCTCTCCCGGCGCAGCGGGAAACGAAAGCGGCGCGTCCGGCCCCAGCTCCCCTGCCGTTCTCCCGTTGACGCGAAGGAGGGCGGGAACTTTGCCTGTGACGACTACGACCGGAAGCATCGTTGCACCTCCCCTCCTTTTTGCGCTGCGCCGCGGCTTTTTTCCAAATATATGCGCCTGCCCGGGCGCGGTATGCGGTTGCCCCCGGCGCGCCAAAATGGTACTATATGGAGCAGATACCCGCAGTGGGCAAAGACGCATTTCTTCCGGGGCGCACGGCGCAGCCCCGGCCGCCGGATTTTTTGGATCTCCGTTTGAATTTCTGCGTCCGCGCCGCTCAAAATAGCGGCAGCTGCGATTTGTCCGGTTCCTTTTGATATGTTTCCGTATGTTCCCGAAAAAAATTTTCGTTAGGAGAGCGATTCCATGAAAACCACCGTTGATACGCTGTATCAGTCTCCCGCGCAGTTTGCCGGGCAGACCGTGACCCTTTCCGGCTGGGTGCGCACCGTGCGCGAGAGCAAGGCGCTGGGCTTCATTGAGCTCAACGACGGCACCCGCATGAAGTCCCTGCAGGTGGTCTTTGAGCGTTCGAAGCTGGAAAACGGCGATACGCTCAAGGTTTCGACCGGCTGCGCGCTGACCGTGACGGGCGAGATCGTCCTCACGCCCGAGCTGAAGCAGCCCTTCGAGCTGCATGCCACGGCCATCGTTGTCGAGGGCGAATGCCCGCCGGACTACCCGCTCCAGAAAAAGCGCCACACCTTTGAATACCTGCGCACGCAGCTGCATCTGCGTCCCCGCACGAACACGTTCTACGCGGTGTTCCGCGTCCGCAGCCTGGTGGCGCAGGCCATTCATCATTATTTCGAAGAGCAGGGCTTCCTCTACGTCCACACGCCCATCATCACGGCGAGCGACTGCGAGGGCGCGGGCGAGATGTTCCGCTGCACGACGCTTGACCTGAGCGACGTTCCCCGCACGGAGGACGGCAGGGTGGACGATTCCAAGGACTTCTTCGGCAAGGCGGCGAACCTGACGGTATCCGGCCAGCTCTATGCCGAGTCCTACGCGCTGGCGTTCCGCAACATCTACACCTTTGGCCCGACGTTCCGTGCCGAGCAGTCCTATACGGCCCGTCACGCGGCGGAATTCTGGATGATCGAGCCGGAGATGGCCTTTGCGGATCTGGCGGACGATATGGTCGTGGCGGAAGGGCTGGTCAAGTACGTCATCAACTATCTGTTCGATCACGCGCCGGACGAGCTGGCGTTCTTCAACAGCTTCATCGACAAGGGGCTGATCGAGCGCCTGAAGAACGTGGCGGAAAGCGCTTTCGAGCGGGTCAGCTACACCCGCGCCATCGAGCTGCTGCTCGAATCGGGGCACGAGTTTGAATACAAGCCCTTCTGGGGCTGCGACCTTCAGACGGAGCACGAGCGCTTCCTGACGGAGCAGGTTTTCGGAAAGCCGATCTTCGTGACGGATTATCCCAAGGAGATCAAGGCGTTCTACATGCGCCTCAACGACGA
>JAEYFO010000090.1 GCA_023402915.1 Bacillota bacterium
TCATGTACGGCTGCAACAATTTCTGCTCGTACTGCATCGTCCCCTACGTGCGCGGACGCGAGCGGAGCCGCCTGCCGGAGGATATCCTTGCCGAAGTGGAGGAGCTGGTCCGCGAGGGCTACAGCGAGATCACCCTTTTGGGCCAGAATGTTAATTCCTATGGGAAAGACCTTTCCGGCGGGATCGATTTTGCGGAATTGCTGCGCCGGGTGGACAAGGTTCCCGGCCTGCGCCGCCTGCGGTTCATGTCCTCTCACCCCAAAGACCTTTCCGACCGGCTCATCGCCGCCATGGCGGAATGCAAAACGGTCTGCCACCATCTCCATCTCCCCGTGCAGTCCGGCAGCGACGAGATCTTGCGGCGGATGAACCGGCATTATACGGCGGCGGACTATAAGCTGCTGGTGGAAAAACTGCGGCGCGCCGTGCCGGACATCGAGCTTTCAACGGACATTATTGTCGGATTCCCCGGCGAAAGCGAAGCGGATTTTCAGGCGACGCTGGCGCTGGCAGAAGAGGTGGGATTCTGCGCGGCATTCACGTTCATGTATTCTCCCCGCGAGGGAACGCCTGCGGCCAAAGCGCCGGATCAGATTCCGGAACAGGTTAAAAAAGACCGTTTGGCTGCGCTCAATGCGCTTCAGGCGAAAAAATGTGCCGAAAATAATCAAAAATACATCGGCGGTGTCTATGAAGTCCTGGTGGAAGGCTGCGACCTTCGCGAAGGCTGCAACGCCTTTGGAAAAACCGGCACGTTCAAGATGATCTACTTCCCCGGCGACGCATCGATGATCGGACAATATCGGACGGTCAAGGTGGAGACGGCGCGGAAAAATTCTTTGATCGGAACGCTACAGGAGGAACTGTGATATGGTAACGGAAAAAGCAATGGAGCTGGGTCAGGCGCTCATCGAAAGCGCGGAATACCTTCAATATCAGGAAGCAAAAGAGGCGCTCGAGGCCGACGCGGAAGCCAGCGCGCTGCTGAGCGATTACACCGAGGCGGACGCGGAGCTTTCGCGGCTCATGGCGCAGGGGAATCTGGATGCGCAGCGCGTCATGGAGCTGAACGCACAGCTGGAAGAGCTGCGCCAAAAGGCGGTGGAGAACGATAAGATCGCCGAGCTGTCCCGGACGCAGGCGGCGTTTTCCGGCGTGATGCACATGGTCAATCAGATCATCACGCAATACATCAACCCTGAAGCCGCGGTCGAAGCGTCCGGCCATTGCAGCGGAAATTGCAGCGCTTGCGGCGGCTGCCACTGAGCGCTTGAGAAACGGAGAAACTGATGGCAAAGAAGCCGGCGGCGCAAGTGACGCCCATGATGCGGCAATATCTGGAAATCAAGGAGCAGCACCCCGATTGTCTGCTCTTTTTCCGGCTGGGCGACTTTTACGAGCTGTTTTTCGACGATGCGATCACCGCTTCCCGGGAGCTGGAGATCGTTTTGACGGGGCGAAACTGCGGCCTTTCGGAGCGCGCGCCCATGTGCGGCGTGCCCTTTCACGCGGTCAATTCCTATGTGGATAAGCTCATTCAAAAGGGCTATAAAGTCGCCATCTGTGAGCAGCTGGAGGATCCCAAGCAGGCCACGACGCTGGTGGATCGCGGCATCATCCGGATCGTCACCCCCGGAACGGTGACGGACGAATCGGCGCTCGACGAAAAGAGCAACAACTTCATCATGGCCCTTTGTCTGGACAAA
Organism: Bacillota bacterium; assembly: GCA_023402915.1. GTDB lineage: Bacteria > Bacillota > Clostridia > Christensenellales > CALWSW01 > JAEYFO01. The sequence goes on from JAEYFO010000090.1 coordinate 1,707, forward strand.
GAGGGAAGCCTGGGCTTCTCCGTGGCGGATGTGTCCACGGGCGCCTATTCGCTCGGCCAGATCGAAAAAACGGCGTTTGAGACCCGGCTTTTTGAAGAACTGGCGCGCATTCAGCCCACGGAGATCATCTACAACAGCGCGCTTGAAGGACAAAAAGAGCTGATGAAGCGCCTGCGGGCAAACTATTATGTCTATTCCTATGGCGACTGGGCCTTTGAACTGGAAACGGCAAAAAAGAACATTCTGTCCCATTTCGGGCTGATGAATCTGGATCGTTTTGACTGCGCGGACCTGCCGGCGGGCGTCGGCGCGGCAGGCGCACTTTTGGCTTATTTGAGCGAAACGCAGAAAAACGCCCTCAATCATATCACCGACCTCAAGGTCTACCGCCGCCGGGATTCCATGGTGCTCGACGAGACGACCCGGCGCAATCTGGAATTGACCCAGTCCCTGCGGGCGGATCGCGGGAAAAAGGGGACGCTCCTTGCGCTGCTGGACAAGACCCAGACCGCCATGGGCGGCCGGATGCTGCGGCAGTGGATCGTGCAGCCGCTCAGCGACGTCAAGGCCATGGAGCGGCGGCTGGACGCCGTGGGCGCGCTCAAGGACGATCTGATCCTGCGCGACGCGCTGAAAAATTCGCTTTCGCAGATTTATGATCTGGAGCGCATCTGCTCAAAAATGGCCTACGGAACGCTCAACGCCCGGGACGCGCTGTCCCTCAAGCAGTCGCTCGCCATGCTTCCGGCGCTCAAAAACGACCTGATGCAGGGCGGCGGCGTGCTGCTGGCGCTGGGAGAAGCGCTCGATCCCCTTTCGGATGTGGAGGAGCTGCTGGAAAAGGCCGTGGCGCTCGATCCGCCTGCGGTCATCACTGAAGGCGGCATCATCAAAGAGGGCTATCACACGGAGATTGACTCCCTTCGGGAAGCGGCACAGCAGGGGAAAAGCTGGCTGGCAAAACTCGAAGAAACCGAGCGGGAAGCGACGGGCATCAAGAACCTTCGCATCAATTACAACCGGGTGTTCGGCTACTATATCGAAGTGACGAAGTCCAACCTTTCGCAGGTGCCGCTGCGCTATCAGCGAAAGCAGACGCTGGCCAACGCCGAGCGTTACATTACCCCCGAGCTCAAGGAACTGGAGGACAAGATCCTCGGGGCGCAGGAGCGTTCCGTCGCGCTGGAATATCAGGTGTTCTGCGCGCTGCGGGAGATTCTCTGCGGCCATATCGAGCGCATCCAGAAGGCGGCGCGCATCGCGGCGGAGCTGGATTGCTATCAGTCCTTTGCGGCGGCTGCGGCGCAATATGGCTATACCCGCCCCACGCTGACCGAGGGCGACCGGCTGTTCATCAAAGAGGGGCGGCATCCGGTGGTGGAGCGGACGGCGCAGGGCTTTGTGCCAAACGACACGCTGCTCGATTGCGAAGAGAACCGCCTTCTGATCATCACCGGCCCCAACATGGCGGGAAAAAGCACCTATATGCGGCAGGTGGCGCTCATCACGCTCATGGCGCACATCGGCTCGTTTGTTCCGGCGGCGTCGGCGGAAATCCCCCTGACGGATCGAATTTTTACCCGCGTCGGCGCGTCGGACGATCTGGCTTCCGGCCAGAGCACGTTTATGGTGGAAATGAGCGAAACGGCCAATATTCTCCAAAATGCGACGGAAAAAAGCCTGCTGCTTCTGGATGAGATCGGCCGCGGTACCAGCACATTCGACGGATTGAGCATCGCCTGGGCGGTGGTCGAACACATCAGCGACAAGCAGAAGATCGGCGCAAAGACCCTGTTTGCGACCCATTATCATGAATTGAGCGAGCTGGAGGGGCTGGTTCCCGGCGTGGTCAACTACCGCATTACGGCACGGGAGATGGGCGAGGAAATCATTTTTCTTCGTAAGGTCGTACGCGGCGGAACGGACAAAAGCTACGGCATCCAGGTGGCGCGCCTTGCGGGCATCCCGAAGGACGTGATCGACCGGGCCAAAGAGATCCTCAAGCAGCTGGAAGCGGCGGAGATCAACCGCGCCGTCGAGAAAAAGGACGCGGCGCAGATGGAAGCGCCCGCGCCTGCCACGGCGGTGCTGCGGCAGCTGGAAGCCATGGATCTCAACGCCCTCACGCCCTTTGAAGCGCTGGGGATGCTCTATGAGCTTCAGGACAGGGCAAAGGCCGTTCTCAGCGGTGAAAACGCCTGAAGCTGCGCCGGAGCGCGAAGGGGAAGTTTGACTTGCCGCGCCCGGCAGAAGAAATACGAAAGGAATTTTAATGCCAAGGATCAATCGCCTGGATACGTTTACGTCCAACCGCATCGCCGCGGGCGAAGTGGTGGAACGCCCCGCTTCCGTCGTCAAGGAGCTGGTGGAAAACGCCATCGACGCGGGCAGCACTGCGGTGACGGTGGAAATTCAGGGCGGCGGCATCGACGCGATCCGTGTCGCGGACAACGGCTGCGGCATTGAGCCGGAGGACTGTCTGGTGGCGTTTGAACGCCATGCCACGAGCAAGATCGCACGGCCGTCCGATCTGGACTCCATTGCGACGCTGGGGTTTCGCGGCGAGGCACTCTCGTCCATTGCCGCCGTGGCGCAGGTGGAGCTTTTCACCCGCACGCCCGGCGCGGAAGCGGGAACCTACGTCAAAAACTGCGGCGGCGAAGTGGTGGAGAGCCGCCCGGCAGGCTGTCCGGAGGGAACGAGCTTCAACGTTGAGCATCTTTTTTACAACACCCCGGCGCGGCTGAGTTTTCTCAAAAAACCTGCGGCGGAGGCGGGGTATATCGGCGAATATCTTTCGCGGATGATCATGGCGCGGCCGGACATCGCGTTCAAATACACCTCAAACGGCAAGCTGATCTACCAAAGCCCCGGGAAGGGCGACCTGCTTTCGGCGATTTTCTGCGTTTACGGAAGAGAAGTGCTTTCCACGCTCGCCAAAGTGGAGCATGAAGAACAGGGCGTCCGCATCGAAGGGTATGTGTCCCGCGCAGAGGGCTCAAAGCCCAGCCGGGCGTATCAGTCCTTTTTCGTCAACGGGCGCTACGTCCGCTCCGCGCAGCTCTCCATGGCGGTGCAGGAGGCATTTTCCACCCGGCTCATGGGCGGGCGCTTTCCGCTGTGCGTGCTGCACATTACAGTGCCCTTTGACGCGGTGGACGTGAACATTCATCCGAACAAGATGGAAGTCCGCTTCCGGGAGGAAAGCGCTGCGCTGCACACCATGCTCCATGCGATCGAAAGCGCCATCGGCGCGCGGCGGGCTGTTTCATGGGAATACAAACAGCCGGAGCGCCGGGATGTTTTTTCGCCGCGTCAGCCGGAAAAAAAGCCGCAGATGCAGGAAGTTCCTGCCGAAAAAGCACCTGACTGGACGCAGGAGGCCATTCGCCGCATGGCGCAAAAGCGCGCCGCACAGCAGGCGGAAGGACAAAAAACGGAACCGCAGAAACCGGCGCTTCCACCTATTGACGACGGGGCGATCCGCTCCATCACGCTGCCGTCGAGGAAAACGAGCGAAGAGACCCTGCTGCGCCAGAACCTTGCGGCAGAACAGCAGGTGCAGGCCGAGCCGCTTTTTGACGAGCAGCCGCTCATTCCTTACCGGATCATCGGGCAGATTTTTGCCACCTATATCCTCGTCGAGCAGGGCGACAATCTGTTTTTGATGGATCAACATGCGGCGCACGAGCGGATCTTGTTCGATCAGCTGACAAAGACCACGCAGGCGCTGGCGTCGCAGCAGCTGCTTTTTCCGCAGGACATGGCGCTTACCCCGGCGGAAGCGGCTGTGCTGGCGGAAAACGAGCCGTTCGTGCGGCAGCTGGGATTTGAGTTTTCCCGAAAGCCGGGCGGCCGAGTCGCACTCACGGCGTTCCCCTGCATCCTGATGGAAGCGGAAGGCCCGGAGTTTTTGCGGGAAACGCTCAGCGCGCTTTCGGAGCAGACGGGCGAGCTATCGGCGGCAGCCCTGAAAAAAGACGCCGTGGCGCTGATGGCCTGCAAGGCCGCGATCAAGGGAAACAGCCCGCTTTCGGAGCGGGAGATTCAGATGCTGCTGGCGCAGTTCGGTCAGCTGGGCGTGCTCAATTGCCCCCATGGCCGCCCCATCGTGGTCAAGGTCACAAAATATCAACTGGAAAAACTATTTCGTCGAATCGTATAACGACAAAAAAGAGGAGAACGGCCTTGCAAAAGGGAAAGATCGCAGTCATCGTCGGCCCGACGGCCTGCGGAAAAACGGCGCTTTCGATCGAAGCGGCAAAACGGCTTCGCGGCGAAGTGGTTTCGGCGGATTCCGTTCAGGTCTATGAATTTCTGGACATCGGTTCCGCCAAGCCAACTCCGGAAGAAATGCAGGGGATCCCGCACCATCTCATCGGCGAAATCCCGCTGGACGCGCCGTCCTTTACCGTGGCGGAATATCAAAGGCGCGCTTCGGCGGCGATCGACGGCATTCTGGAGCGTGGAAAATTGCCGCTTATTGTGGGCGGAACGGGGCTCTATGTGAACGCCCTGACCCTTCCGATGGATTTTACGGAAGCGGCGAGCGACGAGGCTTTTCGAAAGCAGTGGCAGGCGCGGGAGGAACAGGAGCCGGGCTGCGCCCACCGTGCACTCGCGGCGATCGACCCGCAAAGCGCCCTGCGGCTGCATCCAAACGACAAAAAACGGGTCATCCGCGCGCTGGAAGTCCACCACCTGACGGGAAAAACCATGACCGAACAGGCGCAGGATCTGGAAAAGGCAGAGCCGCTGTATGACGCGGTCATGATTGGCCTGACCATGCCGCGGGAGCTTTTATACGCGCGTGTTGAGCAGCGTGTGGATCAAATGATGAAAGATGGACTGCTCGACGAGGTGCGCGGCGTTCTGGAAAGAGGATACGATCCGACGGCGCCTTCGCTGCAGGGACTTGGCTACAAGGAACTGATCGCGTTTTTGCAGGGGGAGGGAACGCTTGAAGAGGCTGTGGCGCTCATCAAGCAAAAGACCCGCAATTTTGCCAAACGGCAGTGGACATGGTTCCGCCGGGATGGGCGGATCACGTGGTTTGACACGACACAATACGACAGAGAGGGATTGACCGAAGCGGTCTGCACGCAGATCGAACGCGGTCTTTTGAAAGAGGAACATGAAGAACGAGACGATTGACTTTCTCAAAAAGAATTACCGGATCACGGCGGAAACCGCAGAATTTGTCCAGCAGGCGGAAAGAGAGATGACGGACGTGTTTTCCGCCATGGACGAGGTGCGGGAATACAATCAGTTCAAGGTGCTCAAAGCCCTTCAGGACGAGGGCCTTGCCCTGCGGCATTTTGCGCCCACGACGGGTTACGGCTACGACGACATTGGCCGCGACACGCTGGACCGGGTGTTTGCGGCGGCGCTGGGGGCGGAGGATGCGCTGGTTCGTCCGCAGCTCACCAGCGGCACGCACGCGCTGGCCATGATGCTTTTCGGCCTGCTTCTGCCCGGCGACGAGCTGCTGGCCATCACGGGAAAGCCCTACGATACGCTCGAAGAAACCATTGGCATTTCGGGCAACGCCTGGGGTTCGCTCAAGGCCTACGGCGTGACGTACAGTCAGGTGGATTTGAAGGAGGATGGCAGCATCGACGTGGAGGCCGTGCTTTCCGCCCTCAAACCGCAAACGAAGCTGATTCATATTCAGCGTTCCCGCGGATACGCCTGGCGGCGCGCGCTGACGGTGCAGGAAATCGGCGCGGCGATTCGCCGAATCAAGGCGGCGCGGCCGGATGTGATCGTGGACGTGGACAACTGCTATGGCGAGTTCACGGCGCTGACGGAGCCGACGGAAGTGGGCGCGGACGTAATGGCCGGTTCTCTGATCAAAAATCCCGGCGGCGGCATTGCGCCTACGGGCGGCTATATCGCCGGAAAGAAAGAGTATATTGAGCGGATCGCAAACCGCTTGACTGCGCCGGGCATCGGCCGGGAAGTGGGCTCGTACGCCGGTTCGTATGCGCCGTTTTTCCAGGGGCTGTTCCTTGCGCCCCATGTGGTGGCGGAATCCCTCAAGGGCGCGGCGCTGTGCGCCCGGGTGTTCGAAAAGCTGGGAATGCCGGTTTTGCCGGACAGCACTGCCGTGCGGGAGGATATCATCCAGTCCATCCGCTTTGACGATCCGCAGCGGCTCATCGCTTTTTGCCAGAGCATCCAGCGCATCTCTCCGGTGGACAGCAACGCCATTCCGGAGCCGTGGGACATGCCCGGTTATCAGCATCAGGTTATCATGGCGGCAGGCGCTTTTGTGCAGGGCTCGTCCATCGAGCTGAGCGCCGACGCGCCCATCGTGGCGCCTTATATCGCCTATATGCAGGGCGGCCTGACCTATGACCACGTCAAGCTGGCCGTCATGGCTTCCCTTGAAGAAATGCGAAAGACGGGCAGCATCGCCTTCTGACCCGCTGGGCCAAACAGCCGCGCAAAGTAAAAATACCCCTCCCGCTTTCCCCAAAGCGCTGAACGCAGGGGTGGGCAGGAGGGGTTTGGCGTACAAGGGAGAAAGGGGAAGCAAAAGCTGCTTTGAAGAACCGAGAGACCATGGACGGGTTTCAGGGGGCATTGCCGACGGTTTTGCATGGGTCGATAAAAGCAGCCATACGCAACAAGGCTGTGAAGTGCTGCGGAGAGGGCGGGCGTGCCCGCAGCGCGGCTTTGCGTTGCGGAAGAATCCGTGAAAAAACAATACAGCCGGCATGGCTGCCGGTCAGAAGCCGGGAACGGGAGAAGGGTTCAGGGCGTTTGAAGCCTGCGGTATCAGGCAAGACGACGAAGATTCCGTGGAGCGCGCTTGAGTTTCAATATCGAAAAGGCGTCTACCTGTTGCAGGGGCGAAATCTCAGAAATTTTGACGATTTTGCTGGACAGCGTTGCGCTTTTTCGTGCGCTTGAAAACATAGAAAAACAGAATGATTCTGGCGTTCCGCTTGACTTCCCATTGTTTTTGCAGCACAAGACCGCTGGAACGGGTAAATTGTCCGGCGGCGCGCGGAAAATGAAGGACAGCCGCAGATGCGTATTGCTTTGGAAGAGTCTGCGTTGCGCCGGGCCTGCGTCGAAGAAAATGGGCGTTCTAAAGACGATCTTGCACTTCAAACAGAGCCTTCCTGCCGCCTGAAAGAGTTGAATTTTTCTCGAAGAAAGACCCGTGGGCGAATCGCCGCACAGCCGAACTGCCGCGTCAAGGCAGCAGCCTGTGCCGGTTTATGGCTGTGCTTACCGTGTCAGCGGTGTGATTGCCGAACCGGCATGCTGGAGCGTCAGCTTCTGAGGCAGATTCACAGTATTGGAAGAAGTGCCGCAGGGGTGTGCGCAGCTCCTCGTCGGGCAGGTTTGACCGGTGCGCACAACGCAAAAGGTCGAGAGGTTTCTTCACACGGCAATGCGCAGAGGACGGATGGAGCGCATTTTGAGGCGAAATGCTGTGTTCCGTCCGGCCAACAAATGCCGCTGCCGAGCGCTCGACGGCTCCGCTGGCGAGGCGAAGCCTATCGGCATTGCGTATCGGCATTGCGGCAGAAAACCGCGGGTGCAGCCGAAAAAAGAACGTGAAAAATGTGTATCGGATCGGGCGTTTGCGGAACGCACCGACGGCATGGCCGAAAGAAAAAAAGGGGTTGCGAAAAAACAGCTTGAATTGCTGCAAAAGAAGCGGTAAGCTGTTGGAAGGCCGAAAGAGCGCTTACATGGAGCGCATCAGGCCGACCACTTTGCCGACGATGGTGACGTCGCGCGCATCGGCGAAAATGGGCTGCATATAGGGGTTTTCCGGCTGGAGGCGAATGCGGCCGTCCTCGCGGAAAAAGCGCTTGACCGTCGCGCCGCTCTCGTTGCTCTTGGCTTCGGCCACCATGGCTACGACGATATCGCCGTTATAAATATGGACGTTGGGCAGCACGACGATCTGGTCGCCGTCGAGAATCCCGGCGTTGATCATGCTTTCGCCGCGGACGTTGAGGATGAACGCTTCCTCGCCGCGGACAAAATTGAGCGGAAGAGAGACGTAGCCCTGAATTTCCTCCTGCGCCAGAATGGGTTCGCCGGCGGTCACGCGGCCGACGATGGGCGTTTGATGGAGGCGGGAACGGTTGCGCTGCACTTCGACCAGCTCGATGGCGCGGGGTTTGGTGGGATCGCGGCGGATCAGGCCCTTGCGTTCGAGACGCTCCAGATGACCATGCACCGTGGAAGTGGACTTGAGGCCCACAGCTTGGCAGATTTCGCGCACGGAAGGGGGATAGCCCTTTTCTTCCTGATGAGATTTGATATATTCATAAATGGCGCGCTGCTGAGTGCTCAGTTTTTCCATGAAAGCATCCTCCAAACTCATATTCGTATGGTTTACAGTGATTATACCATATGTTTTGGAGTTTTCAAACTCATGTTCGCAAAAATTTTGATTTTTTTGAAAAACAGGTGGGAGTGATTTTTGATGAAACAATGCGTTTTGTACGACCGGGAATGTATCGAATGCGGCGAATGCAACCTGTGCGATCTGGATCCGTCCAAGGTTTGCGACAACTGTATGCGCTGCGTCAACAATGGCGCGGATTACCGGGAGATCATCGTCGAGGACATTCTCGACGGCGTGGAAAACGTCCAGCCCGCGGAAAACGCCATCGATCAGGCGGCGCTCGGCGCTGCGTGGAAGGCGATGAAGCAGGCGGGGCTTTGGACTGAGGAGGATGAAAAGGCCCACGGCGGACAGGAACCGAAGGATTTTTGAGAAAAAATTTTCCGAAACCTTCCAAAATGCAAGAAGGGGAGGGGCGCAAAAGCACTCAGTCCTCCCGCAGCTTAACGATGCGCGCGGCCTGCCTGCGCCGCACGTCGGTCTGATCGGCGTAATGCCGCTTGGTGGTGTTGACGTCTTTGTGACCGAGTACGTCCGCCACAATATAAATATCGCCCGTTTCCTGATACAGCATGGTGCCATACGTGCTGCGCAGCTTATGGGGCGATATTTTTTTGAGAGGAACGGCGCTCTGGCTGTACTTTTTGACCAGATTCTGGACAGCCCTGTCTGTAATTCTGCGCTTCTGCAGGGAAAGGAACAGAGCGTTTTCGTGCCCGGGCAGCGGCGTAATCTCGTTTCGCTCGGCCAGATAGGCCTTGAGCGCTTCGGCCACTTCATCGCTAAAATAGAGAATGACCTGATTTCCGCCTTTTCGTGTGATGCGAAAAGCGTTTGCGGAAAAATCCAAATCGTTCACATTCAGCCCGACCAGCTCGCTGATACGGATCCCCGTGCCGAGAAACAGCGTCAAAATGGCGGTGTCCCGCAGGGCGGTGGCACTGTGATAGGCTTTCTGCCGTTCGGTCAGGCCGCTGCCGCCTTCCACGGCGTCGAGAAGATCGGCCACTTCGTTCGCTTCGAGGCGAACAATGGCTTTGTCGTGCAATTTGGGCGTTTCCAGCAGGGAGGCCGGGTTGGTCCTGAGCTTTTCCCGGCGAAAAAAGAATTTGTAAAACGTCCGGAGGCAGGCGATTTTCCGCGCCTTGGACTTTTCGCGGTTTTCGACGTAGCGGCCGTCCTCGTCGACATAAAATTTGATGAAATCGATGAATTGTTCCAGCTCACGCACCTCGACGGTATCCATGTCCGGAAGAGTCAGCGACTGCGGCGCCCGGCCGGAAAAACGCGGGACCTCCTCACAAAGATAGCGGAAAAACAGCTTGAGGTCGAGCGCGTATTCGTAGCGGGTCAAAGCGGAACGGTTGTTGGTTTCCAGGCCCTGAAAAAAGTCCCAGCAGAAATCCGGAAGCTCGTTCAAAAGCGCGCGGAGTTTTTGATTGTATTTCTGTTCGCGCAGCGATGCGTATGTGGGCTGATCTGCCAAAAGAATCACCTCGAAGAGGGGAAAATTTTGTTCCGCCGGGCAGCAGGACGCTGAAGCGGGGGATAAATACAGCTTAACACAACTATTCGCAAAACGCAAGTTTTACGAATAGTTTAGCGCAGTTTTCAGAAAACCATGGTTTTTTCCGGCTTTTCAGCCCGCATTCCGAAATTTTGACGCTCCGCCGGGTTTCGGCCCTTTCCGCTTGCCGCCTGCGGCGCAAATTTGGGAATCCGAACGTCACGCCTTTTTTCCGTTCTGTTTGATCTGTCCGGTAGCCAGTTCGTCGCAGCGGTTGTTGAGCGGATTGTCGCTGTGCCCTTTGACTTTGTGCCATGTGACGTCGTGAAAACTGGTCAGCGCGCAAAGCTGCTCCCACAGGTCGCGGTTTTCGACGGGCTTTTTGTCGCTGGCCTTGCGCCAGCCGTTTCGCTGCCAGCCGATGATCCACCGCTGGAGGAATGCATTGCACAGGTACGCGCTGTCCGTGTAAAGATCGACGGTGCACGCCTCTTTGAGAAGGCCCAGCGCTTCAATGGCCGCCGTCAGTTCCATGCGGTTGTTGGTGGTGGTTTCGCAAAATCCGGCGATCTCCTTGCGGGCGCTTTTGTACATCAGAATCGCGCCCCAGCCGCCCGGGCCGGGATTGCCGGAACAGGCGCCGTCGGTATAGATTTCCACGTGTTTTTTCATAAAAAATCCTTTCGGGTTCGGAAAACCCCTGCGGAGCTTCCCGAGTACAGCAGTTTTCTCCTGTCCCATTGCTTTTGCTCCAATTGACTTATTTTTGTCAAATTGAAAAGAACCGCTATGGGTTCTCTTTTTCAATAATTCTGGATGAACGGTCGAATTCCTTCCGATTTCTGTAAAAAAGTATTGACTTGACGCGAACGGAATATTATAATATTTACTGTTGGCGCACAAAGCGGCAGCGTATATAGGGGAGTGGCTCAATTGGTAGAGCAGCGGTCTCCAAAACCGCGGGTTGCGTGTTCGAGTCGCGTCTCCCCTGCCAAAAAGACATCTGTAAAAGGTGTCTTTTTTCTTTTGGGATTTCAGGATCTTGCGGAATAAATTGTCTGATTTACTGGAACTCCTTCTCCCCTCCTCTGCTTCGTTTTTGGCTGGCCGCAGAATACCCCCGGCGGAGCCGGGGGTATTGCATTTTCGGGCAAAGCCCTAACCAATACAGGCTGCGCACACGTGCGCAAAGGGGGCCTGTCAGCCACGCATAGGGTTACTTACTTACCCGTAAACGGGTCGCGCGGGTCAAACATGCTCAGCTGATCTGTTTCCTTGTCGATTTTCAGCTGATTCGCTATGTATGCCTGGATCGCCGCCGTGTTTTTTCCCGCGGTATCCACATAGTACCCTCTGCACCAGAACTCCCTGTTCCGGTATGCAAATTTCATATTTCCGAATTTCTGGAATACCCTCAGGCTCGACTTTCCCTTCAAATATTCCATAAATCCCGATACGCTCAGCTTCGGCGGTATGCTTACCAGCATATGCACATGGTCTGGGCAGATTTCTCCTTCTATGATCTCCACTCCTTCCATTCGCACAGCTGTCTCAGTATGTCCCGGATCGCTTCTCTCTTTGCTCTTTGCTGAAAAAAAATACCTTTCTCCGGTATTTCGGTGCAAATACGATATGGTTTTTGCAATCTCACTTCGTGTGTGATAAACTGTTCGTACCGATTTTCACCTGACTCATCTTTGTCCCTCCTGATGTGTTTTCTGTTTTGCGTAACTGGCAGGTCACGCTCTTTCTTTAACACATCAGGAGGTTTCTTTACTGTTTCACCGCTTAAGCTTTTTCCAACCCCGTCACTATGGCGGGGTTTTCGGTTTACAAAAAACACAGCATGGCGGAAAGCCTGCCATGCTGCGCTTTGCACTGTATTTCGTTGTTCATTGTTTCCCGGCGGACAGCTGTTCGTTTCAGCTCCCGGCAGCGCCGGAATTTATTGTCGGTCGAAGCCGTCCTGCCGCGCCGCTTCGGCGCTTCTCAGCCGTTGCCGGAGGGGATATAGGGCTGGATCGCGGAAGCCACGCCGCTGATGGGCATGGTCTGAAGCCAAACTTTGCCCGGCCCGGTCAGCAGGGTGTTGAAGAACCCTTCGCCGCCCAGCAGCTTGTTTTTCAGACCGGCTACCTGCTGGATCTCCATCCGAA
>JAEYFO010000243.1 GCA_023402915.1 Bacillota bacterium
ACAAAGCCCTGATCGACCGGCAGAACCGGCAGCTGCGCGCCGCCAACGAGGCGCTGGCACAGGAAGTGCTCACGGACGGCTTGACCGGCCTTCGCAACCGCCACTATATGGACCAGGCGGTGCGCGCGGAGTTTGAAGCGGCGCAGGCGGCGCAAAAGAGCACGGCCTGCCTGATGGCGGATATCGATTTTTTCAAACAGTATAACGACCGCTACGGCCATTTGGCAGGCGACCAGTGCCTGCAGGAAATCGCGGCGGCGCTGCGGCAGTGCTTTGAAGCGCGCACAAACAGCATCGTGCGCTACGGCGGCGAGGAGTTTCTGGTGGTGCTGACGGGATGCTCCCGCGAGGAGGTGCTCGCTGCGGCGGAGCAGCTGCGTTCTGCGGTGGAAGCGCGGCAGATCGCGCGCAGCGACCAGAGCGCGGGCTGCGTGACGGTCAGCGTGGGCGTGTTCGTGTGCCGCAGCGGCGAGGTGGATTTTGAAGAGTTCCTCAAGCGCGCGGACAATGCGCTCTATCAGGCCAAGGCGCAGCGGAGAAACTGCGTGGTGGAAATGCGCTGAAAAGAGAAAACGGCGCGAAAGGGGCGAAAACGCCCTTCCGATCTTGAAACGACCGCCCCAAGCAGCCGCGAAAAAGCGCGCAGCCGGGCGGCGCAGGCAGAATTTTTTTCCAAAAGACTTCTCAAAAAAACAACAGCGGGGGGAAAGCCCATGTCCTATAAAAGCAATCGCTACGTTCCGGTCATGCTCAAAAAAGCGCCCCGGCGGCGGCAGAACCGCGGCCTGATCGCGGCGCTGCTGGTGTTGCTGGCCGTGGCGGTGACGGCAGTCGTGCTGCTGCTTCGAAGGGAAGAAAAGCCCTTCAGCACCATCGTGCCCACGGCCACGCCCGCTTTCACGATCTCTGCCGGGGTGGAGCCGGACAGCGCTCCCGCGCCGGACGTTGTTCCGGAAAGCACGCCCGGCGAACTGCCGCAGGCGACGGCGGACAGCGGGGAAACCGCCGCGACAAACCCGGTCGAGACGGTGCTTTCCGCCTTTTCGCAGAGCCTTCAGGAAGCGCGCAGCCTGTTCGATCCGCTGGCGAAACGAAACTCCCTTGGGCTTTTGAGCTTTTCGCTGGCCATGGACGACGCGGGCGGCGCGGCACTCGATCCGCTGAGCTATTTTGAAGGGCTGGAAAAGGGCGGCGCGCCCGGCGAATGGGGCAAGGATCAAACCACCGTTCACGCCGAAGCGGGCAGCTATTCCTTTGAAAAAGTGTTCGCAAGCGGCGCAAAAATTTCCGGAACAGTCAGCACGGCGGCCACCCGCCTGCGCTTTGACCGCTATGCCGCCGGGAGCGAGCAGCCCTACCAGAGCGTGGAGCTGATCCGTGCGGCCGGCGGCTATTACGGGCAGGTCTGGCAGCAGGACGGCCTGCATCAGACCGTGCGCTTCCTCACCGCGCCGGAGGGCATTTTCTGTGCGATGAGCAGCGAAAAGCTCGAGTCGATCTACAACGACGCGCCGGTGAGTTGGGATTCGTTCTCCGCCGGCTGCACCGAGTCGCTCAAGGCTTCGGCGGGCGGCGCGCTCGTGCGGGTGGGAACGAAAGAGAGCATCTACGAGTAAAGCGAAAAAAGTAAAGAGAAAAACAGCCGCTTCCCGGGAGCGTTAGGGGGCGGTTGTTTGTTTGAAAGGAGGTTTCATTTTGAACCTCCTGTGGTATCATAGTGACACTCCCTTTCGGGGGCTGAGCGCAGGAACGCTCAGCAGGGTCGATGCGTTAGGATTTCAACGCGGCAATCAAAGCGATGATGAGTGACAAGACTTTGATTACCAGGTCGATGATTTCCATGGTCGTCGGCCTTTTCTTGTTGCACTTTGGGAGAATTGGCGATAGCAGTTTGAAAAAGGGAAAACACGGTTGGCGGCACAGGTTTGAGAAAAAACAGAAAGGCGAACGCCGGGGCTTTCAGCTTTGCATCAGTACAAAGCAGGGAGCACGCAGACCTTTGGGCAAGTCCCTGACGCGCCAGGTGCCCAAAGTGATTGCGCAGCCGCTGTGCGGCGTCTTTTTCTATTCACGGAAGAAAACTATCTGAAAAGGAATGCGCCGCGGAGCTTTGCATCCACAAAAACACGGTGCGCTATCGCATCAACAAGCTGGCGGAGCAGTTCGGCGTCGATCTGAAAAACGTCCGGACGCTGGCGTCGGCCTATGTTTCGCTGCTGCTGCTGGAGGGGGAAAAGCAATAAAAAAGAGACGGCGCGAACCGTCTCCCGGAATGTCGGAAAAGTGATTTCCTGTCGCTCCTTTTGCGCGTTTCAGGGGGTTGTGGGGAAAAGCACACGAGATCGAGTGCCGCTCTTTCAGGCGGTCGCTTTGGCAATATTTTTTTGATGTTCTGCATCCATAAAGCCAAAAAAGTCCGATTTGCTGCCGGAAAAATACAGGCAGCTGCTGCCGGAAGCGTCGGGCATCCCCTCCAAAGAGGCGGCGATGCGGCGGCCGTCGATGGACACGGTCACGGCGCGCTTGCTCCAGTTGGGCGTTCCGCCGAAAATGGACAAAAACGCCGCTTCGTCCTCGCTGGTGACGGGCTTGACCTCAGCGTGATTCGTGCCGCCCGTGCGCTCGATGCGGAAGCTGGTCGAGGTGGTCAGATCGGTCAGCTGGCAGCGGCTTCCCACGGGAAACACCCCGTCGATCTCGCTCCAGGAAACGGCCATGCCGCCGGTGGAAGGTGTGCCCTCCGTCGGGCCGAAGGGAATTTTGGCGGCGATGGGATTGCGCTTGGCCGAGGAGCCGAAAAGCGCGGCAATGGTGGCTTCGCCCGCCGTTCCGTCGGCGGAAAGCCCGTTGAACTGCTGAAAAAGCATCACGGCGCTGCGGGTCATGGAGCCGTAGTTTCCCGTGGGCTTAAAGTTGAAATAATCCAGATCCTGAAGCCTCTGCTGGAGCCGGAACACCGAAGCGCCGGAGCTTCCGGAGCCGAGCATTTCCGCCTGCGCGGAAGCAATGGGGGCGAAAAGCAGCGCCGAGCAGGTCAAAAGACCCAATGCACGGCGGAAAAAGCGGCGGTCACGCATGAGGGACACGCTCCTTTCAAGCGAAAAATCAAGGCCGGCCTGCCGAAAAAGCCCCTGGCAGACAGCGCCGGAAAAGCCGCGCTGCCCGCCTTGGGAAAGAAAAAGCCCTTCGGCGCGGACGGCGGTTTTCCTCAGTATACCATAGAAATGCGAATTGTGATATGATTGAGAAAAAACGGCGGCGCGTTCCGCCGGTTTCAGAGGAAAGAAGGTGAAGCGTCATGCAGTGCGGTTGTCCGGTCTGCGGGACGTTTATGGGTCAGGATGAAAAGGGGCTGGAAAGCAGCTGCCGCTGCCCGGCCTGCGGCTATCGGTGCAGCGCCTGTTTGGGCACGAACAGCGTTCAGCCCAAGGGACAGTATCAGATGCCGGAAAATTTCCGCGCCCTTTTGGAAGAGCAGGAAAAAAAGCGCCGGTTCTGAGAAAAAACGGGGAGGAACAGCGGTGGAAGGAAGCTTGAACGAAGCGCTGGAGCGGGCGCTGCGCTATCTGGAACGGCAGGATCGTTCCTGCGCGCAGATGGCGCAGTATCTGACAAAAAAGGGCTATGAGGAGGAAACCGTCGCCGCGGCGATCGAGCAGCTGGAAAGCTGGGGCTATCTCAACGACCGGCGCTACGCCGGGGCGGTGGCGGTGTCCGGCGTTTCTGGAAAAAATCTGGGTCGCCGCGCCGTGGCGCAAAAGCTCTTTGTCCGCGGCATCGATAAGACCACGGCGCAGGAAGCGCTCGACGAGGCGTGCAGCGAGGAGACCGAGCGGGAAAACGCCCTTTTTTGGGCGAAAAAGCTCTGGCCGTCCATCGCCGCGCAGGACGCGGAATTTCGCGCCAAACGGGAAAAGCTCTCCCGCCGTCTGGCGGCCAAGGGCTTTTCCTACGACGTGATCCGCCGCGCGGTGGAACAGGTCACGAACGCCGATCCGTGGGACGAAGAATAGACGCAAAAAGGAGGAACGCCGCAGTGGAAAACAGAGAGCGGGTCGCAAAGGCGCTGCTGCAGGCCGAAGGCTTCTTGTCCGGCCAGCAGCTGAGCGAAGAACTGAACATCACCCGGACGGCGGTGAACAAGCATATCCAGTCGCTGCGGGAGGAAGGGTGGGAGATCACGTCCGTCCCCAACCGGGGCTACCGGCTTGAAGCGCGTCCAAGGGGGCTGAGCGCGCCGGTGATTCTGGCGGAGCTGCATACCAGT
>JAEYFO010000177.1 GCA_023402915.1 Bacillota bacterium
CAACGAAAACCCGGAGATCGTGGTGATCGGCTTTGACACGACGCTCGATTATGCCAAGATGACGGCGGTGTGCGATTTTGTGCGGGCGGGGCTGCCCTATATCGCCACCCACCCGGATTTCAACTGCCCGACGGCCACGGGCTTCATGCCGGACGTGGGCGCGATCATGGCGTTTATCGAGGCGTCCACCGGGCGGCGGCCGGAACTCATTATAGGAAAACCCTATACCGGTATCGTGGATGCAGTGCTGGAACGGACTGGTCTTTCCACCCCGGAATGCGCCATGGTGGGCGACCGGCTGTATACGGACATCGAAACCGGCCTGCGCAGCGGGATGCTTTCGATCCTGGTCATGAGCGGCGAAACGACGCCCGAGATGCTCCGGAAATCGGAAACAGTGCCCGATCTGGTCTTTGACAAGCTGGCGGACATCAATCCCTATCTGAAGTGATCGGAACGTTTGAAACGAGGGAAAATCGGTCGAGGTTATCCGGAAAAAGAAAGAAAAAGGCGTTTTTCGGGCTTTTGAAAAGCTGAAAAGCCCAAATCGGAAGCAAAACAAAAAAGAGGCGAAGGGAAACTTCGTCTCTTTCTCTTTTTGGAAAATGGGAACCGTCAGGATTTTTTCTCCCAGGAGTTTTCTTCCTGCTGCTGGGCGTATTGCTTGGGCGTAACGCCAAAATGTGCCTGAAAGAGCTTATAGAAATTGCCCATGTGGGTATAACCGGACAGGGCGGCAGCCTCTTTGACGGTCAAATCGCTGTGGAGCAGCAGCTCGGCGGCGCGATCAAGGCGGATCTCGCGCAGCAGGTCGGAAAAATTCTTTCCGGTGAGCTTGCGGATGCAGGTGGAAAAATAGCTGGGGTTATAGTTGAAATACTGCGCGGTGCTTTCCATGGTGGCCGTGGCGTAATGCTCGTTGAGATAGGAAAGCAGCGTGTCGGCGCTGAGCTTCTGCCGCGCTTCGGCGGAGCGCTGGGCCAGCACGCCTTCGGACAGCAGCGCAAGCATTTTGATCAGGCTGGAAAACAGCAGCGCGCGATAGGAGAGCGGGCGCTTGGCGGCATCGAGGATCATCATTTCCGCCAGACGCTTCATGTCGGGCTGGTTGACCTGCCGGAGAACGAAATAGTTACTGCTTTGCGGATTGAGCACCACTTCCGTAAAGAAGGCGGAATACAGCTCGTTATCCCGAAACAGCGGGAGACAATGCTTGTGGATAAACTCCGGACGCAGGTAGATGGACAAAAGAATGCTGCGCTCGGCGCGGGAAAACGAAGGGATGACCTGATGGTGAACGTTGGGCTGCAAAAAATAAAGATCGCCCGCTTCGATGTCGTAGACGTTTCCCTCCAGAATTTCTTTGGTCGCGCCGCTGTAGCAATAGCACAGCGCAAAAAAATCATGGGTGTGCAGCAGGGGCGTGACGCATTCCGCCGGAGCGAGCGTCACGAGAAAATCGTCCGACGGCGTTCCCGGCCAGGGAAAATGCAGATGCTCTTCCGTGGGAGCGGGTTTCCGTCTGCCGAACTTTTCCCAGTAGGGCTTGCGGTTTTGATCCAGAAGGAAAGAAATTGCATCCTGGAGCGTTTGAATGTCACTGCGTTCCAATTTGATGAGCCCTCGTTTTCTGTTTGGTCAGGAAGGTTTCTTTTTTTCATTATACCGTAAAAGTTCCTGGAAAGAAATAAAAAAAACATATAGCATGACAAAAAAGCGGCATTTCCAAGGTACGTTTTCTTATGGTATAATATTACATATAATTCTGGTAGGAATATTGGAATTATAGAAAAGAGACAGAGGAGGAGACACATCTATGAAGGACAAGCACATTGCAAGGTTGCTGGCGCTGCTGCTGTGCTGCGGCCTGGCGCTGAGCGCCTGCGCCCCGGCGGCAACCGAGGCGGAAGCATCCGCCGAAGCGACGGAAGCGCCCGCCGTAACGGAAGCGCCCGCCGAGAGCGAAGCACCTGCGGCGAGCGAGGAACCTGCGGCGGAAGAACAGCTGGCCGCCGGGTACATCCTCAGTGCCAACGACGGCACCTATACCGCGCCGACCACCGGCTACAAGGGCGCGTTCAAGGTGAGCATCACTGTGGAAGGCGGCAAAGTGACCGATATTCAGGTCGAAGCCAACAAGGAGACCGCGGGCTACTGCGAAGAGGCGTTCGAGAAGATCCCCGCTGCGATCATCGAAAGCCAGAGCACGCTGGTGGACGTGGTGGCCGGTGCGACCGTGACGTCCCGCGCCGTGATCGAAGGCGTGGAGATCGCGCTGGGCATGGCCGACGCGCGCATTTCTCAGGATGGAACCATCCTCTCCACCCTGCCCAAGCTCTATACCTATGAGTCCCTCTACGGCCTCACCGGCGAGGAGCGCGAGCAGGCCATCACCGAAAAGAACACCAAGGCGCTCATTGAAAACGCTCCCGTGCGCAAGACCCTTGCAAGCGGCGTGCAGGTGCAGACCATTCCCTCCGAGCGCTTTGTGTATAACACGGCGCTGCTTCACGCCGATCAGCGCGGCTGCAACGCCTGCCATGAGCTGGAGCAGATCGTCCAGGCCATGCCCATGTCTCATCCGCAGCTGATGATGACCTACAACGTGGAGATGACCTATTGGAACTGCATGCCCTGCCATATCTCCCGTAACCCCGTGCGCAACACCATCCATTCCACCCACCTGATGAGCGGCACGTTCCAGGATATGAACGGCAGCTGCCTGTCCTGCCACCAGATCGACGGCATGACCGGCGAGTACAAGCTCTGGGACGACGTGAAGTATAACGTCATGACCGGCTGGACGGACGTCAAGAACGTGGAAGGCGAATTTACCTTCGATCAGGAATACCTCACGCCCGTCGAGGACATCTTCTGGTACTGGGGCAACGGCACGAACCGCGCCTATCAGCCCAACTACAACAGCTACGAAGAGGATCCCGACCAGTTCAACAACTGGGAAATGACCATCACCGGCGCTGTGGCCGAACAGGTCACCCTGAACCTCAAGCAGCTGGCGGAAGAGAATTCTGTCACCAAGACCATGAAGCTCTCCTGCAACGTCAACCAGATCGGCGGCGCGCTGTGCGCCAACGTCGAAGTCACCGGCATTCCGCTGACGTACATCCTTGAAAAGGCGCAGATCAACGAGGACGCAAACGCCGTCATGTTCGTGGGCGACGACCTGTGGACCGGCGCGTACACGCCTCTTGACTTTATCTACAACTACGGCTCCGAATCCCTGCTCGTCTACAAGGTCAACGGTCAGTACCTGCTGCCTGAGCTGGGCTATCCCTGCCAGGTGTGGTATCCGGCTTCCGGCGCGGGCGGCTTCACCAAGCGCGTCAAGGAGATCCGCATCGCTGCGGGCGCAAGCACCAAGCTGATGCAGGGCGTTGCCAACCCCGAAGAACCGGGAACGTTCTTCAACAAGCCCAACGCTGCGATCTTCTACTATGAGAACGGCCAGTTCTTTGAAGAAGGCCAGCCCATCACCTTTGAAGGGTATGCCGATGCGTTTGACCTCAAGGTCGCTGCGCTCGAGTTCTCCCTGGACCGCGGCGCCACCTGGACCCGCTACGAAACGCCCGGAACCGACGCGGAGCGCTGGGTCTACTGGACGTACACCATCACGCCGCCTTCCGCCGGCTCCTACGTGCTCTATGTCCGCGCCGTCACGGACACCGGCCTTGTGAGCTTCCGCAACGGCACGCTGATGTTCAACGTCGAATAAGAGGAGGAGACTGACGTGAAAAAGACCGATGCATATAAAGTCCTTTCGGCTCTGACCGGCGCGAGCGTGCTGCTTGCGGGCTGCGCCGCTCCCGCCGTGGTGCAGCAGGCGCCCGAACAGGAAGCCGCCGCCAAGGAACAGGCCGCCGCTTCCGCCGCCGAGCTGGAGGGCGTGACCTACTCCAACGGCATTGCGGTGGAAACCTTCGTCGCGCAGCCTGCGGCAGTTTCCCCCGTCGCCAACGTGCAGGGCGAATTTGCCTTCAATCAGGACGTTGTGACGCCCACCGACGAGGTGTTCAACCTCTTCGGCACGGCTGTGACCGGCGTGTGCGCTTCTCCGGCTGCGCCTTCGATCGTCGAGGGCGAAGCGGAGGATTGGACCATTTCCGTGGACGGCGACGTGGAGCATTCCTTCAGCGCCAAGCTCAAAGATCTGGCCGAACAGTCCTCCCAAATGCAGACCATTGCCTGCGCCTGCGCCAACAACCCCGCGGGCGGCTCGCTCATCGCCAACGCGCAGGTGACGGGCATTCCCATGGCGGATATCGTTGAGATGGCCGGACTGCATGAAGGCGTGAACACAGTTTCCGTGATCTCTGACGACGGCTATGCCCAGCCCATGCCCCTTTCCTACATGCTCGAACGGGACGCGCTGCTGGTCTATCAGATCAACGGCGAGGACATTCCCGCCGCGCAGGGCAACCCTGTCCAGCTGTGGATGCCTTCCTCCGTGGCGAAGTATTTCACCCGCCGCGTGATGGAAGTGCGCTTCACCAGCGAAGCGGAAGAACCGGCGCTGCTGACCGATTCGGCCAAGGAGGGCGAATACGTCAACCGTCCGAATATCGGCATCGTCAACTACGCCAACGGCGAAACCTTCGCTGTGGGTCAGCCCATCACCTTCGAGGGCTATGCCGACGACTATGACAAG
>JAEYFO010000259.1 GCA_023402915.1 Bacillota bacterium
GGCTTTGGCGGCGGCGGTCGCAGCGGCGGTGGCGGCGGTGGTTTCGGCGGCGGTGGCCGCAGCGGTGGCTTTGGCGGCGGCGGTCGCAGCGGCGGTGGCGGCGGCACCCGTGGCGGCGGCGGTGGCCGCGGCAGATAAGCTGCTGCTGAAAAAAGGAAGCTCCGGCGAATGGGCCGGAAGAAGAACGAACATTTGGCAGGGGCGCTTCAAAAAAGGAGCGCTCCTGTTTTTTTACCGTCCTGCCGGCGAGAGGACAGAAGCTGTGTTTTTGAATTGTTTGAGTAAAGTTGAAAGGAAGGCCGAAATGCGTTTGAAAGATGCTGGCAGATTTTTTGAAAACCGACGTAGCGCGCAGGCGCTCCCCTTTGGCGGCGGTGTGGCTTTTTCCGGCAGGATGCACTATAATAAACAAAAGAATCGTGCGCCCCGCTGCGGGCGAACAGGACGCGGAGGACTTCCATGCTCGAATTGACCCCTGAGCGCTACAAGGCGCATCTTGCCCACAAGCTGTCCCTTTTGCCGGACAGTCCGGGGGTGTATCTTCATAAGGACGCGCAGGGGAAGATCATTTACGTCGGCAAGGCCGTCTCCCTCAAAAACCGCGTCCGCCAGTATTTTCAATCGTCCAGAAACCACGGCCCCAAAGTGCAGGCCATGGTGCGTCACATCGCCGATTTTTCCTATATTCTGGTGGACAGCGAGACGGAAGCGCTCACGCTCGAATGCAACCTCATCAAGCAGTACCGTCCGCGCTACAACATCCTCCTCAAGGACGACAAGGGCTTTCCCTACGTGCGCATCGACCGGCGAAACCCCTTTCCGCGGGCAGAGATCGTTTACCGGCTCAAGCAGGACGGCGCGCGCTATTTCGGCCCCTATCTGTCCCGCTATGCCGTGCGGGAGGCCATGGACGCCGTGCGGGATAATTTTCCGCTGCGCACCTGTAAAAAGGACCTCAAAAAGGCCATTGCCCGCGGGGAACGGCCCTGCCTGAATTATCACATCGGCAAATGCCTCGCGCCGTGCAGCGGCAGGGTCTCTGAAGAGGAATACCGGAAGATCGTCGATCAGGTGGCGGCCTTTCTCAGTGGAAAAACCGACGAGACCCTTGCTCAGCTGCGCGCGGAGATGCAGCAGGCGTCGGACGAGCTGGCCTTCGAGCGGGCAGCCATGCTGCGCGACCGCATCCGCGCCATCGAGACCATCAGCGAAAAGCAGAAGGCCATCACCACCGGCGAGGACGAGCGGGACATTTTTGCCGTTGCCCGGCGCGAGTTGGAGACGGTGGTGTTTGCGCTGTTCATGCGCGGCGGCAAGGTGGTCGGCGCGGAGCATTATGCCATCGATGCGGCGGACGACGCGCCGGAAGAGGTCATGGCTTCGTTTTTGATGCAGTTTTATCACGAAGCCTATATTCCCAAGGAGATCATCGTGCGGGACGCGCCGGAAGGGCAGGAGGCGCTGGTTTCCTGGCTGAGCGAGAAGCGGGGCGGCAAGGTCAATCTGCACGTGCCTGTCCGGGGAGATAAGAAAAAGCTGGCCGATATGGCCGAACGGAACGGTCTGGATTATCTGGAAAAAACCGCCGCCACTCGTCAGAGGGAATGGGAGCGGACGGAGGGCGCGCTGCGCGATCTTGCGTCGGCGCTGGGGCTGGACGAGCTGCCGCGGCGCATGGAATGCTACGATATTTCCCACACCATGGGCATGGAGCCGGTGGCTTCCATGGTCGTGTTTGAAGGGGGAAAGGCTGCGCCCAAGCAGTACCGCCGCTTCAAAGTGAAAAATTCCGGCAACGACGATTACGCCGCCATGGAGGAGATCCTCACGCGAAGGATGGAACGGCTCAAAGCCGGGCGGGAAGCGGGCGAAGAGGACGGCTTTGCCGCCCGGCCCGACCTGCTGGTCATCGACGGCGGCAAGGGGCAGCTGGGCGTGTGCCTGCGGGTGCTCGAAGCGGAAGGATTGAGCGAGATTCCATCCATCGGCCTTGCGGAGCGGCTGGAAGAGGTGTTTCTGCCCGGCGAAAGCGCGCCGCTCCTTCTGGAGCGGGGCAGCCCGGCGCTGCATCTGCTCCAACGCATCCGCGACGAGGCGCACCGCTTTGCGATCACCTACCACCGGAGCCTTCGAAACAAGGCGTCCATGGCCTCCGTGCTCGAGCAGATCAAGGGCGTGGGGCCGGTGCGGCGGCGGGCGCTGCTGGAAGCGTTTCCCTCGCCCGAAGCCATCCGGCAGGCCACGGAGGAAGAGCTGGCCGCGGCGAAGGACGTGGACAAGCGGACGGCGGCGCTGGTGTATGCCTATTTTCACACAGAAAAAGTGACGACCGGAACAGCAGTCGGCGCGGCGGAGGAAGAACAGCAGCGAACAGACAGCCCGCAGGGGCAGAAGGGATGAAGCGATCATGGCGATCAAGGGCACCAAATCCAAAAAATCCAAAATCGCAGTGCGGGAATTTACCGACGCGCTCAACATGACGGTCAGCGTGCCGGGGCGCGGCGCGTTCGAGGTGGGAAGCAGCGACGTGTACCGGCCGGGTATGCAGTGTATGGGCTATTTTACCCACTTCCCCTATGGGCGGGTGCAGCTGTTCGGCAACGCGGAAATGA
The DNA here is from genome assembly GCA_023402915.1 of Bacillota bacterium. Classification (GTDB taxonomy): domain Bacteria; phylum Bacillota; class Clostridia; order Christensenellales; family CALWSW01; genus JAEYFO01. The sequence continues at coordinate 2,613 of JAEYFO010000259.1, forward strand.
CCTATCTGAGCGAGCTGGACGAAGAAACCGTCCGCCAGCGGCTCGAACGGTATTTTTCCTATGAGATTCCGGTCATTTGCCTCAGCCGCGGCTACAAAGCGCCGAAGATCATGCTCGATCTGGCGCGGGAAAAGGGCGTGCCCATTTTGCGAAGCGGCCTGACCACCACCCGCATCAGCCACAGGATCACCAGCTTCCTCGACGTTCAGACCGCTCCGTGCATCACCCGCCACGGGGGCTTATTGGACGTGTACGGCGTGGGCATCATGCTCACGGGGGAATCGGGCATCGGCAAAAGCGAGACGGCGCTCGAGCTTGTCAAGCGCGGCCACCGGCTCGTGGCGGACGACGTGGTCGAGATCCGCCGGGTGTCGGACGATATGCTTCAGGGCACGTCGCCCGAGCTGGTGCGCCACATGATGGAGCTGCGCGGCATCGGCATCATCGACGTGCGCTCCCTTTACGGCATCGGCGCGGTCATCAATGAAAAGAGCATCGATCTGGTCATCGAAATGGAGGACTGGAACGATCAGAAGGAATACGACCGGCTGGGCATCGAGAGCGACACGACGGAAATTTTGGGCGTGGAGGTGCCGAGCATCCTCATTCCCGTCCGTCCCGGCCGGAACCTGGCCATCATCGTGGAGGTGGCAGCCATGAATTTCCGCCTCAAGCGCATGGGCTACGACGCGGCGCAGGAATTTGACCGGAGGCTGCTCGAACAGATGAATTCCTGAAAAATCGGAGAAAATCAAAACGAACTGTAAAATCTGCGCTCCGGCGAAAGCATTTGCCGGGGCGTTTTTGCATTTGGGGCATCTTATGATATAATCGTAAAAACAGCGTTGGCTGTTTCTGGAAAAAAGAACAAACCGGCGCGACGGAGAAAGCGTTCAGTACCGTCCGCGCCATTTTGAAAAAGACCGGCCCTGTGCAGAGCGAAACGTCAAAAGAAAAATCGTTCGGCAGCGCCCGGCAAAGAAAGGAACCCTCAGCAGGATGAAACGAAACTTTTCCGGAAGATATGTGCTGCGAAGCGGCGGCCATGCCTGGAGAAAAACGCCCGCAGGCAGCAGGCATTCGGCGCAGGCGGAACAGCCGCAGGCCTGTCGGGAAGCGCAGCGCCTTTACGGGGCGGAACCGTCCGAAGAGCTGGCCGCAGCGGATCGGACCCGGGCCATTGACGGGCGTGGCTGGGAGGAAGAGCCTCTTTCGGCCGGGCAGCCGCCGGCGGAAGAAAAGACGCGCCAGAGCACCGTGCGGCAGAAGATGCACGCGCTCTTTTCCGGCGCAGCGGATGGAAAAACAAAGCGGTTTTCCCCGCAGCAGAGCGAGCCGCCCGTCATCAGCGACGCGCATCTGTATCAGGGCGGCGGGCAGGAGAGCATGTTCACCCCGCGCACCCGTCCGCGCAGCTTTCCGCTTTCCGTGCTGTTCACGACGCTCAAGCTCATGGCCGTGCTCGTGCTGGCGCTGGGCTTTGCGGGGCTGGGCGCGGTGATGGGCATCGCCCGCTCCTACGTGCAGACCAGCCCGGAGCTGGACATCGGTCTGATCGAAAATCAGGCGCAGGCCTCCGTCATTTACGACGGCAACGGCAACGTCATCACGAACTTCGTGGGGCTGGAAAACCGCGAGTGGGCTTCCATCGAAGAAATTCCGGACATGCTGGAAAACGCCTTTGTGGCCATTGAGGACGTGCGGTTTTACAAGCACGGCGGCGTGGATCTCAAGCGCCTTATCAGCGCGGTCATCAACACGCTGCGCAACAAAAACACCCATGGCGGCAGCACCATCACCCAGCAGCTCATCAAAAACCGCGTTCTTTCGAGCGAGCAGTCCTACAAGCGTAAGATTCAGGAAGCCTATCTTGCCTTCCAGCTCGAAAAGGAATACGACAAGGGCGACATCCTCGAAGCCTACCTCAACGCCGTGCCCCTCGGCGGGCTGAACTACGGCGTCAAGGCGGCGGCCAAGGACTATTTCGGCAAGGAGCTCTCCCAGCTGACCATCCGCGAATGCGCCATGCTGGCCGGGCTGACCCAGAATCCGACGAAGTACAATCCCCGTTCCAATAGGTACGACGCGAACCGGGATTTTCAGGTGACGGAGGATCGGACGAACACCGTGCTTGCCGCCATGTACAGCGCCGGATTCATCACGAAGGAACAATATGAATCCGCCAAGGCGGAAAAGGTGACCATCCTCGAAAAATCCACCGTCAGCCAGATGTACGACATGCCGGCGTTTGTGGAATACGCCGTGTCGAACGTCATCAAATACATGCTGCGCGACCGCGGATTGGAGGACACCAAGGCCAACCGCTCCGCCATCGAAAAGGAGCTGCGTACCGGCGGGTATCATATCTATACCACCGTCGATCCGGACATCCAGCACACCGTGCAGCAGACCCTTTCCGAATGGGAGAAATACCCAAAGCTGGCCGATCCCACCTATTCGGTCAAAATCAGCAAAAACGCCGACGGCACCATCGACGAGATCGAGCAGCCGCAGGCGGCGGCCGTGGTCATCGACCAGCACACCGGCCAGATCAAGGCCATGGTGGGCAGCCGGGACGAGCCGACGCGAAAGAAGCTGCTCAACCGCGCGTATCAAAGCAACATGCCCATCGGCTCTTCCATCAAGCCCATCGCCGTGTACGCCCCCGCGCTGGAAAACGGCGCGTCACCCGCGTCCATCCTTTTGAACTACGCGCAGGCCATCGAGGGCTACGGCGGCTCGAAGGGATACCCCAGCGGCGGCCTGTCCAAGCAGGGCCCCGTCACCATGCGAAAGGGCGTGGTCAGCTCTTTGAACGTGGCGGCGGCGCGCACGCTCTTTGAAAAAGTGGGAACGGAAGCGGCGCGGGAGTATCTGATCCAGATGGGCGTCGATCCGGACAATATCTTTGCAGACGGCCCCGGCCTTGCGCTGGGCACGTCAGGCATTTCCATGCTGGAGCTGACCGCCGCTTACGCCACCCTTGCAAACGGCGGAACGTATCAGGAGCCCATCTCCTTCACGAAGGTGACGGACGCGAACGGCAACGTCGTTCTTGACGCGGAAAAGCTGCGCGAGACCCGTCAGGTCTTTAAGCCTTCCACCTGCTGGATGATGACGTCCATGCTTGAAAGCGCCGTCGCGGGCGGCACGGGCTCTGCGGCAAAGATCAGCGGCATGCACGTCGCCGGCAAGACCGGCACGAACGACAACTACCGCGGCGTGACGTTCGCCGGATATACGCCCTACTATACCAGCGCCCTGTGGATCGGCCACGACGATTACCGCTACGCCCTCAAGAGCGGCAGCACGGGCGGAGATTACGCCGCGCCCCTGTGGCAGGCGTATATGGAGCCCATTCATGAAGAGCTGGAAAACAAGGAGATCCTCGACGAAAAGCCCGAGGATCTGGGCCTTGTGAAGGTGAAGGTCTGCGCGGTCAGCGGCCTGCTGGCCACGGACGCCTGCAAAAACGATCCCGGCGGCCGCACCCCGGTGGAGGACTGGTTTGCCGCCGCGACCGTTCCCACGGAAAGCTGCAATATGCACACCACGGCGCTCTATTGTAAAACGTCCGGACAGCTGGCGGGCGCGTTCTGCCCGTCCGATCAGACGGAACAGCGCACGGCGCTGGTGATCCCCGTCGATTCCCAGCTGGCCACGATCGACGCAGCGCTCCTCAAGGAGACCATGCCCACGGCCATCCTCGGCCTGACGGATGCGTCAGCGCTGCTGAATCCGGAATTGCTCACGCCCGAGCAGCAGGCGGAATACTTCTGCTCTGTCCATACGGCGCAAAACAGCGGCCAACCTGGGCAGGAGGAGATCGACTACGCCGAAACGCTCATCGATTTTGCGCGGCGCATGGCGGACGATTCGGCCTATAACCTGACCGGCGCGCAGCAGGAAGCGCTGCTCGATCTGGCGAATGAGCTGCAAACTGCCCTTTCCTCCGGCCAAAACGCGGAGCAGGTGGCTTCGCTGAGCCGGGAGCTGTATCACCTTTGCGTCTCCCTTCAGGAGGGGACGAACGACGACGACCTGATCGAGGAGGAAGAGGAGGACGTATGGATTCCCTGACGGCGCTGAATCGGGCCTATGACGCCTGCCGGAAGGCCCTTGCCGCCCGGACGGACATTTTGGGCGAAACGGGGCGGCCGGTCTTTGGCGAAGGGCCGCTCTGTCCGTTGGCCATGCTGGTCGGCGAAGCGCCCGGCGCGGAGGAGACCGAGGCGGGACGGCCCTTTGTGGGGCGGGCGGGCAAGAATCTCGAAGGGTTCCTGCAGGCGGTCGAGCTGCCAAGGAGCGCCCTGTTCGTCACCAATGCCGTCAAGTACCGCCCCTTCCGCACCGGCGCGAGCGGCCGAAAATCCAACCGCACCCCCACGAAGGCCGAGCTGGAAGCGGGGCGGGCGCTCCTGCTCGAAGAGATCCGGCTGGTGCGGCCCGGACTGATCGTGACGCTGGGCAATTCCCCGCTCTTTGCCCTGACGGGGCATGGCGACGTGGGCGCGCGGCACGGAACGCTGGTCCCGTCGCCGCAGGGAGACATTTTTGCGCTCTATCATCCCGCAAGCCTGATCTACCGGCCGTCTCTTTCGGAAGTTTACCGGCAGGATATGGAGAAACTGTCCGCGCTGCTGCGCCGCAGGGCGGGCGGGCCTTCCGGTTTTTGACGGATTTTTTCAAAAATGATATAATACCCGAAAGCGCCCGCATTCCCCCTGCGTTCAAGGATGGAAGCGGCGGCCCTTCGGGTATTTTTGAAGAGAAACAAAGAGAAAATCTGTATTTCATGGGGCGGATCGTCCCCGGGAAGAACAAGAGGTGAAAGAAGAACTATGCGCATGGAAAAGGCGGCGCGCAGCGCGCTGTTTGCCGCAGTGATGGCGATATGCCTGCTTTTTGGAGCGTCCGCGCTGGCGGCTGCTCCCCAGTCCGGCCAGGTCATGGGCACGCAGGTGAACCTTCGCTCCGGCCCCGGAACGGACAGCGAGTCCATCGCCAAGCTGGACGTGGGCACGGAGGTGGAGATCCTTTCGGAATCGGGCGACTGGTATCAGGTGCGCCTGGTGGAAAGCGGACGGGAGGGCTATATCCTCTCCGATCTGGTGTTTGTCAATTCCGTTTCCAACCGCATCGCCTACGCTTCGGCGGACGGTGTGAACCTGCGGGGCGGCCCCAGCCAGAGCACCTATATCCTCGACAAGATCGAAGCGGGACATCCCATCCGCGTCAAGCAGATGGTAGGTGAATGGTATTTTGCCACCTATGAAGGGCAGACCGGCTTTGTCCATCGTGATACCATTACGCTGACCAATATGTCCGGCGTGGGCGGCGACGCGACGCTGCTCAAGTTCGGCATGGAAGGCTCCGAGGTCAAAAAGCTCCAAAAGGAGCTGGCGCGGCGCAATTTCCTCACCAGCGCGCAGGTCACCGGTTCTTACGGCTCCAAGACCCGCGACGCGGTCAAGGAGTTTCAAAAGCTGGCCAAGCTCGATCAGGCCGACGGCGTGGCCGGGCCGGTAACGCTGCGCATGGTCTATGACCGCTCCAACGGCATCAAGAAAGTCCTTGGCGGAAAGATCACCGCGTCGGACGTGAAGGGCCGCGTTCAGCTCATCGACTGGTGGAAGGGCGGAAGCAGTCTGCTCAGGCGCCCCGGGGGCGTGGGGGCCGGGGCGGGCGGCG
>JAEYFO010000274.1 GCA_023402915.1 Bacillota bacterium
GATCAGCACAACTGCGACAGGAGGAATTACTGATGAGCAACATCCCTACGCCCCACATTGGATGCAGCGACCCGTCCATGATCGCCAACACCGTCCTGATGCCGGGCGACCCGCTGCGCGCCCGCTATATTGCCGAAAACTTCCTCGAAAACCCCGTGTGCTTCAATGAGGTGCGCGGTATGCTGGGCTTTACCGGCACGTATGAGGGCAAGCGCGTCTCCGTCATGGGCAGCGGCATGGGTATGCCCTCGGCCATGATCTACTACAACGAGCTGTTCGACTTCTATGGCGTGGGCGCGATCATCCGCGTCGGCACTGCGGGCGCGATCCGCCCCGAAGCAAAGCTGCGCGACATCATCATCGCGTCCGCCGCCTGCACCACCAGCGGCGTGAACCGTACCCGCTTCATGGGCTATGACTTTGCGCCCATCGCCGATTTCGGCCTGGTGAAAAAAGCCTACGACATTGCCGGGGAAATGGGCCTTTCCACCCACGTGGGCAGCGTCCTTTCTTCCGACGAGTTCTATGGCCACGACGACGGCCTTGCCGCCCGGTATGCCGATTACGGCGTGTGGGCCATCGAGATGGAGACCGCCGGACTGTTCACGCTGGCCGCCAAGTACCACAAAAAAGCCCTGACCCTGTGCACCATCAGCGACAGCCTCGTCACCGGCGAAGCCACCACCGCCGAGGAGCGCCAGACCACCTTCCGCGACATGATGGTGCTGGCACTGCGCACGGCAGAATAAGGAGAACCAAATGGAACGAAGCGAAATTCAGGAAGCCTACCGCTGGGATCTGGAAGAAATTTTTCCCGATGACAGCGCGTGGGAAGAAGCCTTTGCCCGCGTCAAAGAAGAGGTGCCCAAGGCCGCCGCCTTTTCCGGAAAGCTGAGCGAAGGGCCGGACGTGCTGCGCGCCGCCCTCGACCAGTGCGCCAATACCGAGCGCGCCATGGAAAAGCTCTATAGCTACGCCCATATGCGCCGGGACGAAAACAACGCAGAGAGCTTCTATCAGGCCATGACCGGGCGGATGGAAAGCCTGTTTGTGGAATACGACAGCGCCACGAGCTATGTCGAGCCGGAGATCCTCGCCATATCGGAAGAACAGCTGCGCCGGTGGATGGAGCTGCCGGAGCTTTCGGTCTACCGCCGCAGGCTCTCCGAGCTTTGCCGCAAGCGTCCCCACGTGCTCAGCCCGGAGGAAGAGCGCATCCTGGCGCTGGCGGGCGAAGTGCTTTCCGGCGCGGGCAACACCTATTCGATGCTGGACTATGTCGATCTCAAATTCCCCGACGTGCAGGGCGCGCCCCTGACGCTCAGCCGGTTCGGAATGCTGCTGGAACATCCGGAGCAGGCCGTCCGAAAGGAAGCGTTCGAAGCGCTCTATTCCGTCTACAAAGACTTCAACGCCACCTTCGGCGCAACGCTCTTCTCCTCCGTCCGCGGCGACGTGTTCCGCGCCCGGGCCAGCCATTACGGCTCCAGCCTGGAGCGGGCGCTCTTTGCAGACGACGTGCCCGTTTCCGTGTATGAGAGCCTGCTTTCTGCCATCCACGAAAAGCTCCCGGCCATGGATCGGTATCTGCGCCTGAAAAAGAAGCTGCTGGGCGTTTCCGAGCTGCATCTTTACGATCTCTACGCCCCGCTCGGGCAGGAAGCCGACATGGGCGACTGCTCGTTTGACGCGGCGTTCGAGCGGGTGTGCGAGGGCCTTGCGCCGCTGGGCGAAGAGTACGTCGAGGGCCTGCGCAAGGGCAGGGCGCAGCGCTGGATGGACGTTTACGAAACGCCCGGAAAGACCACCGGCGCTTACAGCGGCGGCTGCTACGACACCCATCCCTATATCCTGCTCAACTACCGCGACGATCTGGACGGTATGTTCACCATGGCGCACGAGCTGGGGCATTCCATGCACAGCCTGTATTCCAGCCGCGCGCAGGAATACGTCAACGCGCAGTATCCCATTTTCCTTGCGGAAGTGGCCTCCACGGTCAACGAGATGCTGCTCATTGAGGACATGCTCGACAAGGAAACGGACAAAAAGCGCCGGATCCGGCTGCTGAACTACCTGCTTGAGCAGTTCCGCACGACGGTGTTCCGTCAGGTCATGTTCGCCGAGTTTGAAAAGCTGCTGCACGAAAAGGCCGAGGCGGGCGAAAGCCTGGGCGGCGAGGAGATCAGCGCGCTGTATCTGGAGCTGAACGAGACCTATTATGGCCGCGAAGCCGTCATCGACCCGGGCGTGGCCTATGAATGGCAGCGCATCAGCCATTTCTATAACGCCTTTTACGTCTATATGTACGCCACGGGCTTCTCGTCGGCCGTGGCCATTGCCCGCTCCATCCGCGAGCAGGGCGAGAGCGCCGCAAAGACCTATCGCGAGCAGTTCCTCTGCGCCGGCGGCAGCGACGCGCCCCTTGCGATCCTGCGCCGGGTGGGCGTGGATCTGACCAAGCCTGCGCCCGTGCTTTCGGCGCTGGAGGTGTTTGAGCGCACGCTCGATCAGCTCGAAGCGCTCGTGAACGAATAGGAGAGCAAAACCATGTTTGAAGAACTGAACCTTGAGGAAGGCAAAAAAGCCGTTGCGCAGGCGCTCCGCGTGCTGCCCGAATGCGCCAAGCTTCCGCCCGAGCTGGTGAGCGGTCTGGCCGCCGCCGCCGTGGAACTGGACATGGCCTATATGAAGCAGTCCGGCGTGGAAGAGGGCGCGGAGTACGACGAGGACGCGGCGTTCGATTTCATCTTCGCCGGGCTGAAGAAAAAGTACCCCTCCGTCAAGAAGCTGGACGAGATCACCGAGGACTATATGGAAGCGTGGGAGGTGTACCTCAACTCCGTCGGCGCGATCGACTGGGAGTGAGCGCCGGTTTTTGAAAACGGGCAGATTTGACCGGAAATCCAAGACTTCTGCGCGGCGCCGGATCCCGTTAGGGGGCCGTTGCGGTTCAGCCGCGCCTCCCAAAACGCCCGCGGCATTACCGTGTTCCTGCCGGGTAACCCGAGGGAGATTGCGGCTGTTCAGCGTGGGAGCCGCGCTGCCGGTGCAGCCGTGCCCCTGGGGGAGAAACGCGAGCAAAACGCTGCCTTTCCAACGTGGCCCTTTTTTTGAAAAGCGGCGCGTTCACGGCAGAACGAAAAAGCACAGGCGCTCGGCGGCCTGTTCCGCTGGTTTTTGAACGGTTCTCAGGGAAAAGCGAAAAGGCGGATTCTGGAACGCAAAGCGTGAGGGGAACCATCTGAAAGAGGAAAACCGGAGCGTTGGCCGCTGCGGCTTCTGCCGTCCAAAGAGGCACGGCCCACGCTTTCGCCGAACGGTTTTCCAAAGCGTACTCATCAAAAAACGAAAACCACCGAAAAAACTTCGGTGGTTTTTTGTGATTTTCTGCCTTTATATTACCACAAATCGGGTAAAATTTCAAGTCTTGTTCGAAAATCGCAGCGGGTGTATAGAGAATACACACCAATCAGACGGAGGAACTTCCATGACGAACTCATCTTCCATGACGGCGCTGGTGAGCGCCTTTGCCCGGGCGTTTCATCAGGCGGACAGCCCGGTGCGCGCGTTTTCCGACCCGGCCATTGCCGCTCTGCTTTCGCCGGAGGAACAGCGTCAGATCGCCGCGTCCATGCTGGCGGGCAAAGCCTATTTTCTGGGCGAGGCGTTTTCCGGCAGCGACGAGGAGGCGCTCCGGCGCATCGTCAACGGCCATCTGGCCCCGTCGCCGCTGGGGCGGTCGGCCTGGGCGGAGGAGGCGCTGCTCCGGGCGGTAAAGACCGGCGGCGCAAAGCAGTACGTCCTGTTGGGCGCGGGGTACGACACGTTTTCCCTGCGCCTGCCGGACTGGGCGAAGGGGCTTACCGTGTTTGAGGTAGATTTACCCGAAACGCAGGCGGACAAGCGCCGACGAATCGAACGAACCGGACAGAATTTACCGGAAACCCTGCGCTTCGTCCCGGCTGATCTTCGCGCGCACGATTGGACAGACGCGCTGCTTCAAGCGGGGTATTCGCCCAGGCAGCCGGCGTTTTTCAGCGCGCTGGGGCTGAGCTATTACCTTTCCGGAGAGGAATTTTCCGGCCTGCTAAAGGCGATTTTCGGCCTGCTTTGCCCCGGCGGGGCGGTGGCGTTTGATTATCCGGCGGCGCAGGGGGAGGCTTCGCGGCAGGAGGCGCTGGCCGCCGCGGCGGGCGAGCCCATGCGCGCGGCGTATACGCCCGAGACGGTTTGCGCGCTGCTGTCTGAAGCCGGGTTTCTGCTCTACGAGGATCTGTCGCCCGAGGAGATCGCGGCGCGGTATTTTGCCGCCTGCAACGCCGTGCATCCGGACGCGCCCCTTCTGGCGCTGCCGTCGGCGCGGTTCGCGCTGGCCGTCCGGCGGTAAGGGCAGGGGCGTGACGCGGACTTTGGCGAAAAACCTTCCCGGGCGGCGAAAAAACGGGATTGCTTTTGGCGGGCGGAACGATTATTCTAACACCAGAGCAATTTTTTTCTGCCGTTTTTGAGAGGAGAGAAACCCCGTGAAAGAGAAGAAAAAGTCCACGTTCTGGAGCGATTTCCGCGCGTTCGCCATGCGCGGCAACGTGGTGGACATGGCTGTCGGCGTCGTCATTGGCGGCGCGTTCTCCAAGATCGTCAGCTCGCTGGTCGATAACATCATCATGCCGCTCATCGGCCTGCTGGTCGGCAAGATCAACTTCTCCGATCTGGCGGTGGTCATCCCCGCGCAAGCGGAGGGCGCAGAGCCCATCACCGTCGGCTACGGTCTGTTTTTGCAGAACGTTGTGGATTTTCTCATCGTCGCGCTGTGCATCTTCACGGCGATCCGCCTGGTGAGCAAGCTCCGCCGCAAAAAGGAAGAGGAAAAGCCCGCCGAGCCGGAAAAAGCGCCCGAGCCGCCCGCCCCGACGAAGGAGGAGCTGCTGCTCACGGAAATCCGCGATCTGCTCAAAGAGGGCAAGTGAGTTTTTGAACGCAAAAAAGCACCGGAGAAAATGTCCGGTGCTTTTGGCGTTTTGGGGTGGACAGGACGTTGCAACAATCCGCAAACATCGACAGGTCAAAGAGGAGGGGCTTCATAAAGATCAACAAGAATCAATCAACGAAAACGCGCAACGGGCGAAGAAACCGCAGAGCGTGCGCTCCCTTGCGGGAAGCTGCGTCTTTTTCGGAATCAAAAACAACATCAAAACCGGAGGTTGGACAACGGCCGCAGAAGCACAAAAAGAGGCCGCTTCCCTTGAACGGGGAAACAGCCTTTTCTGTACGACTGCGTTTTTGACAGGGAAGCGGAAAAAGCCCTACTTCTGCGCTTCGTCAAAGCCCTTGAGGATGGCGATGGAAGCGGAAACGCCCAGACGATCCGCGCCCGCTTCGAGGTTGGGGATCACGTCCTCCCAGGTGCGCATGCCGCCGGAAGCCTTGACCTTCATCGTCGCGGGGATGGAAGCCTTCATCAGCGCCACGTCGTGAGCCGTTGCGCCGCCGGTGCCAAAGCC
>JAEYFO010000335.1 GCA_023402915.1 Bacillota bacterium
CTCTATATCCGAAAGGGCGTCAAGATCCCGCCCCTCATCCACGGCGGCGCGCAGGAGCGCAACCGCCGCGCCGGAACGGAAAACCTCGCCGGCATCGCCGGTCTTGGCAAGGCCATCACCCTGGCGACGGAAAACCTTTCCGAAAACGCCGCGCGCATCAGCGCCCTTCGCGACAAGCTCATCGACGGCCTGCTCAGGGAAATTCCCTACAGCCGCCTCAACGGACACCGCACCGACCGCCTGCCCAACAACGTCAACCTCTGCTTCCGCTATATCGAAGGCGAATCGCTGCTGCTCCGTCTGGACATGGAGGGCATCGAAGGCTCGAGCGGGTCGGCCTGCACGTCCGGCTCCCTCGATCCGTCCCACGTGCTGCTGGCCATCGGCCTGCCCCACGAGATCGCGCACGGCTCCCTGCGCCTGACGCTGGGCGACGGCACGACGGAAGAGGACATCGACTATGTCCTGGAAAAACTCCCCGGCATCGTCAAGACCCTCCGGGAGATGTCGCCCCTTTACGACGAAGCGCTCAAGAGCGGCACGCTGGGCGACTGGCACAAATAAGCAGCGCACAAACACACAAGGAGGAATTCCATCATGGCAATGATGTATAGCGAAAAGGTCATGGATCACTTCAAAAACCCCCGCAACGTCGGCGAGATCGAGGACGCCAACGGCATCGGCGAGGTGGGCAACGCCAAGTGCGGCGATATCATGCGCATGTACCTCAAGATCAACGACGACGGCGTCATCGAGGACGTGAAGTTCAAGACCTTTGGCTGCGGCGCGGCCATCGCCACCAGCTCCATGGCCACCGAGCTCATCAAGGGCAAGACCCTTGCGGAAGCCGAAAAACTGACGAACGCCGCCGTGGTCGAGGCGCTCGAGGGTCTGCCGCCCGTCAAGATCCACTGCTCCGTGCTGGCGGAAGAAGCCATCAAGGCCGCCATCAAGAATTATCATCAGCGTCAGGCCGGCGGCACGGAAGAAGCCTGCAAGGCTGACTGCGCATCCTGTCATTGATTTTCTGAAAAAGAAGCGAAGGGGAACGGTTCTCTTTCGCTTCTTTTTTGCACATTCAAAAAATGCTGGAAACGTTGGAGGAACCTTCTTTGAAACAGCGCGGCGTTTTTCGGGAACACTGAGCGTATCTTTTCAAAAGGAGGTCGGACGGCTTGAAGGGACTGTTTTTTCTCGGCATGGCGGCGGGCTGCATCGCGGGAGCCATGGGCGCGGCCGCAGCGGTAGAGGCCATGCATCCCGGCACCATGGCGCGCGACGGCAGAAGAATGATGAAAAAAGCCCGGCGCTGCGTGCGCACGCTCTGCTGAAAGACGAAATCTCGGACACAGAGCCACTCGAAAGACGGAAGGAAGCGCTCCTTCCGTTTTTTTTCAAAAGCGCTTCTTGAAAGCGAAAAGCAGTCATTCGGACGGCACGGCGGAGAATTTGCGGGTTTTCGGGGGAACTGTTGGAAATTTCGAAAATTTTTGGTATAATTTGAAAACAGGAAGAAGCTGGCGCATCCGGCCGGCGACAGGAGGTACCCATGAAACAGGAAATGGATCAGACGATGCAGTTTTCCATGGGCCGGGACAAAAAGCAGACGGTGGAAGAGATCATTCTCACGGTCTATCAGGCGATGAAGGAGAAAGGCTACGATCCCATCAACCAGATCGTCGGCTATATCATCTCCGGCGACCCGACCTATATCACCAGCTATCACAACGCCCGCTATCTCATCCGGCAGGTGGAGCGGGACGAGCTGCTCGAAGAGCTGGTCAAAAGCTATGTCCGCCATCACGGCGCGCAGGACTGATTTTTCAGACAAACAGGAGAGGGAATGCTCAAAGAACGAATTCTGGCGCTGGACGTGGGACAGGTGCGCATCGGCATCGCGGTGAGCGATCTTTTAGGCATCACCGCAAACGGCGTCGAGACCTATACAAGAAAGGGCGACGATCTCGTCGACGCGCAGTACATCTGCAAAGTCGCCGCGTCCTATGCGCCCGTGAAGCTGTTGTTCGGCCTGCCGCGCAACATGAACGGCACCTACGGCCCGCAGGCGGAAAAGATCCGCAGCTTTGCCGCGGTCGTGGCGGAGCAGTTTGGCGGCGAGATCGAATTTTACGACGAACGGCTCACCACCGCTGCGGCCACCCGCGTGCTGCTCGAAGCGGACATGAGCCGCAAAAAGCGCAAAAAAGTGGTGGACAAAATGGCCGCCGTGCTGATTTTGCAGGGATATCTCGATTATACGGCCAATCAGGCCGCAAGGAGGCAGCTCGATGAGTGAACAGGAACTGGTCAATGTGGTCACGCTGGTGGACGAGGACGGAAAGGACGTCCAGTTCGACCACCTGCTGACGTTCGATTATGAAGGGCATCGCTTCATCGCCCTCATGCCCATGGAAGAGGTCGAAGGCATTGCCGACGACGAAGTGCTCCTGATGACGATCGAGCAGGACGAAACGGGCGAGGACGTTTACCGCCCCGTGGAAAACGAAGTCCTTTTGGACGAGGCGTTCGAGCGCTTCCTCGATCTGATGGACGAGCTGGAGGACGAAGAGGACGGGGAAGAGGAATAAGGCCGCTTTTCGAAGCGTCTTTTCAAAGCGCTTTTTGAAATTTCCTTTTGAAGTTCTGTTTCAGAAGGGAAAGCGGCACAATTTCGTCTTGAAATCCGCTCTTCCCTATGCTATAATGCTACAGAAAACGCACTTTCGCTGACGGAACGGGCAGTGCCCTTTGTATGGGTTCCCGGCCGGTTGAAGCGGAAGGAGGTTTACAAAACTACTTTTATGAGGTGAGACCCATGTCCGTTATTTCCATGAAGCAGCTGCTCGAAGCCGGCGTGCATTTCGGTCATCA
>JAEYFO010000337.1 GCA_023402915.1 Bacillota bacterium
CTTTTCGATGTACTTGCGGTATTCGTTCAGCGTCGTCGCGCCGATGACCTGCATCTCGCCGCGAGCCAGCATGGGCTTGAGAATGTTGGCCGCGTCCATGCTGCCCTCGCCCCCGGAACCGGCGCCCACAAGGTTGTGCAGCTCGTCGATGAAGAGGATGACGTTGCCGGCCTTGCGGACTTCGTCGATGACGGTCTTGAGCCGCTCTTCAAACTCGCCGCGATACTTGGAGCCGGCCACCATGCCGGAAAGATCCACGGACACCAGGCGCTTGCCCTTGAGCGTTTCGGGGATGCTGCCTTCCACGATGCGCTGCGCCAGACCTTCGACCACGGCACTCTTGCCGACGCCGGGATCGCCGACGAGGACAGGGTTGTTCTTCGTGCGGCGGGACAGGATCTGCACGATCCGCTCGATCTCCTTGCTGCGGCCGATGACGGGATCCAGCTCGCCGTCACGGGCGGCCTGCGTGAAGTCCTTGCCGTACTGGTTCAGGGTAGGCGTTTCCGCGCTGCCGTCCTGCTTTGCGGATTCGGACACCTTGCCGCTGAGACTGTCCACAATGGCCTGCGGGTCAGCGCCGATGTCGCGGATGATCTGATCGGCCACGCCCTCGTTTTCCTTGAGCAGCGCCAGCAGCAGGTGCTCCGTGCCGACGTAGCTGTTGCCCAGGTTCTTCGCCTCCTGCAAGCTGGCCGCGATGATCCTCTTGACCCGGGGCGTATAGTCAAACGCGCCCATTTCGCCCGCGCCGCGGGGCATCCTGCGGACGATCTCCTTTTCGTTCACGCCAAACTGGTGCAGCGCGCGGGAAGCCGCGCCGTCGCCTTCCAGGCACAGGCCGATGAGCAGATGCTCCGTGCCGACGTAGTTATTTCCAAGCTGACGCGCACTCTGCTGCGCGATCTGAAGCGCCCGCTGAGCGCCTTCGGTAAACCTGCTGTTCATTGCCATGATCCATACACCTCTATTCATCGTCCCAAAGGAGGAACGATCTGTTTTTCATTTTTTATGCTGCCCCGTAAAACGGGGCGAATGCGGAATGCCGCAGCATTTTGTTTTTGCGGCAGCCGCCCTGTTTCCAGTTTCGAAAAGCAGTCAAACGCCGCCTTTCCATTTTTCCTCAATAGACCTGACAGTCCTTGAGGGCCAGCCGCACCATCTTGGCGCGGGCCTCGTCGCGCTGCTCCGCCGTGGTCACGCCCGAAAGGGTAGCCGCCACGGAAGCGGGCTGCGCGCAGGGGATGAGCTTATCGACGTCCTTGATGGTGACGCCTTCAAACAGTCCCAGACTCAAGCCCAGCTTCACGTCCGAAAGCCGCTGCATCATCTCGCCGGTGGAAAGCCGCCGGGCGAATTTCAGCATGCCCAGACTCCTGTGCAGCCGGTCGGCCAGCTCGCCGTTGTCGCCCTTGAAGAGCGCCTCGCGCACGGACCGTTCCTTTTTGATGATGGAGCGCACCACTTCGGTGAGGTTCCGGATGATCTCCTCTTCGGAAAGCCCCAGCGTCACCTGATTGGAGATCTGATACATATCGCCCTGCGGCTCCGTCCCTTCGCCGAAGAACCCGCGCATGGTATAGCCGAATTTGCTGACGGTTTCCAGCAGCGACTGGATGGAGTTCGACATGGTGAGCGCCGGAAGATGGAGCATCACCGACGCGCGCATGCCCGTGCCGACGTTCGTGGGGCAGGCGGTCAGATAACCAAGCTGCGGCTCAAACGCATAGCCGTCCACCGAGAGCATGGCGTCCACCGAGCGGCTCAGCGCGTCGGCTTCCTCCAGCTGAAGGCCGGGCAGCACGCACTGGATCCGCAGGTGATCCTCCTCGCCCACCATGATGGAGACGGTTTCGTCCTTGCTCAGAAGGAGCATCCCCTCCGGCCGGTCGCACAGCTCCTTGCTCGCCACGTGCCGTTCCACCAGCACCTGGCGCTCGATGGCGGAAAGGTCGCCCATGTTGATGCGCTTGAACTCCCCGCCGCCGCCGATGCGCTTTTGCACCCGGTCGTTGAGGCGAAGCGCCTGCTGGCGGTTCATCTTTCCCGGGAAGGGAAGGTCTTTGTAGTTCCTCGCGAGCCGGACCCGCGTGGAGACCACGATGTCCTGATCGAGCTGCGCACTCATTTTTCTTCCCCCTTCTGTTCGGCCTTGCCGCCTGTTTCCTTCAGGGCGCGAAGCTGATCGCGCAGGGCCGCCGCCTTTTCATATTCTTCTGCCGCAACGGCCTTTTGCAGCTGCGACCGGAGCTTTTCTTCTTCCGTCATTTTCTCTTCGGAAGGTTCCGAGAGCTTGGCGGGCTGATAGTTCTGCGGGGAGCGTCCCGCGTGCTGCGCCCGGGTCTGCACCCGGCCGATGACCGGCAGGATCTCGTCGCGCAGGCTCTGATAGCACTTCGGGCAGCCCAGAAGGCCGTTGCGCTCAAATTCCGAAAGCGTCATCCCGCAGGACGGGCAGCGCGCTTCTTTCGGCCGTGAGAATCCGGCGAAGCTGCCGGGGAACATATCGCTCCACGAAAACGGCGAGAAGCTGTCTGCGCCCAGCTTGTGCGCGCACTGCGGGCAGAGATTCCTTTCTTTTTTCTCCCCGTTGACAATGGTGACCAGATGAACGCTGGCCTGATTGGATCTGCATTCGTCGCAAAGCATGCTTCCTGCCTCCTTTTTTCTGTTCAGCTGCGGTGCGGAGAACCTTCTTCGCTCTCCTGCGCCGCGCGTTGTTTCAAAATTGCCACGATCATCGCGCGCATCGTGTTCGCCCTAACGTAATCCCGCACGGACGCGGGCACCAGCGGCGTATCCGAGCAGGCTGCCAGCAGCATGGCCGCCTCCCGCCCGGAGAGGAGCTTTTCCTCTTCGAGCCGGGCGGCAATGGCCCGCGCCCGCTGGAGCGAAAGGGAATCGCCGATGCCGCCGGCCGCCAGCTGATGGAGCAGATCGCTCTGCGCCGTCCGCAGCCGGACGATGGTGATATGGCCGCCGCCGCCCCGCTTGCTGGTGATGACGTATCCGCGATCCAGCGAGAAGCGCGTGGTCAGAACGTAGTTGATCTGCGAGGGTGCGCAGCCGAAGTACTGCGCCAGCTCATTGCGCTTGAGCTCCACGCCGCTGTCCGGCTGTCCGTCGTTTTGTTCGAGCATCTCGTTGATGAAGCGCTCGATCGCGTCGCTCATGGCTGACAATTCAGCCGCCCCCTTTCCGGTGATTTTCGTTTTTTATTTGGAAGGCCGCCGGGCATTGCGCCCGAAAAAGCCCTTTGGAAAAGCCCGCCGCTCCGTCCGGCCTTCGCCTTCGGGAGCTTGGTCTATCGGCTTTGGGGGCTGACCCTTCGGTCTTTCCCGTTTCGCCTGCTGCCTTTCCGCCTTTATCTTTGACTTTCTTTGACCTTCTGATTGCATTATAGCACTCCAAAACCAAAATGCAAGCGTTTTCGCAAAATAATTTTAAGTTTTTTTCAAAATTTTTTATCCGGAAAAATCCGCCAAAAAGGCGCCCGATCCGCCCGAAAAATTCCCCCACGGCGCGCCGGTCTGTGCTATAATATTAGACACTACAATCTTTTCGCCGTCCTCCGGGGCGCGCGGATGCTTTTTCAAACACTTTCTTCCTTATATGAACTATCAGGAGGTTGTCATGCGAATCCGCAAAGCCATTATTCCTGCCGCCGGCCTGGGCACCCGCTTTCTGCCCGCAACGAAGGCGCAGGCCAAGGAAATGCTTCCCATCGTGGACAAGCCCGCCATTCAATTTATCGTCGAAGAAGCCGTCGCTTCCGGGGTCGAGACCATCATCATCATCACGGGGCGCACAAAAAAGTCCATCGAAGATCATTTTGACCGTTCGATCGAGCTCGAATACGAACTGGAGCGCGCCGGCCAGCTGGAAATGCTGGAAACCGTCCGTTCCATCGCCGATCTGGCGGACATCTACTACATCCGTCAGAAGCAGGCGCTCGGCCTCGGCCACGCCGTCAACTGCGCCAACCACTTCATCGGCAACGAGCCCTTTGCCGTGCTCCTTGGCGACGACATCATCTATAACCCGCGCCGTCCCGCGCTCAAGCAGCTGGCCGAAGTGTACGAAAACACCGGCTGCTCCGTGTTGGGCGTGCAGGAAGTGCCGGACAGCCAGGTGAGCAAATACGGCATCGTGGACCCCGCCAGCCCCTTCAC
>JAEYFO010000019.1 GCA_023402915.1 Bacillota bacterium
GCATCCGCCGCCGGGGGAAGGGGAGAAGGCGGGGAATCTCGTCCGCCGGATCGGCTAACCCCTCTTTGAGAGAAGAGACCCGCTGTTCGATGGCGCAGAGCTGCTGCTTTAGCCCGGCGATGCGCGCGCGGATGAGCTGCTGCTCCTCATCGAGAAGGGCCAGCGTGCTTTTTACTGAGCGGTGATCCAGATATTCCTTGATGGCGCTCATGGGGAAATCCAGCGCCCGCAGATCCCGGATGATGTTGAGCCGCCAGATGTCCTCAAGGCCGTAATAGCGGTAGCCGTTCGCTCCCCGGCGCGGGCAGAGGATCCCCAGCTCTTCGTAGTAGCGCAGAGAGTCCTGACCGATGTGAAACAGGGCGGAAATTTCGCCGATCTTATAAAATTCCTTCAAAAAAACAGCTCCTTTGTGTGTGGCTCCGGGCAGAATTTCTATAAAAGAACAGTACGGGAACTTTGTGCGATTCTTAGCGATACTAAACTTTTTTCTCGCAAAAGAACCATTGACCTTCGTATTATACCAGGGTTTAAGGTGGAAAAGGAAGAAAAAAAGCGCTGAGAGCTGCCGGACTTTTGAAAAGAAATTCGAAAAGAAACTCAAAAAACCGGCAGACTTTCGGCAAACAACGGGGCTTTGTTTTATGAAACGGGGCCGGAAAGAGAGAAGGAGAGCAAAAATGAGTTTGAAAAAAATGGGTTTGAAAAAGAAGTTTTTCCGGTACATGCTGCCGTCTGTGGCGTCGATGTGGGTGTTTTCGCTCTATACGATGGTGGACGGGCTGTTCGTCAGCTGGGGCGTGGGAACGGACGCACTGGCGGCGGTCAATCTGTCCATGCCGTGGATCAATCTGACGTTTGCCATCGGGCTGTTGTTCGCCTGCGGCGCTTCGACGGTGGTTTCGGCGGCGCTGGGCCGGGGCGAAAAAGAAGAGGCGTGCCGCCTGTTTTCGATGGAAGTGGTCGTGGTCTGTCTGGTTTCGGCGGTCGTGACGACATTGGGGCTGCTCAACGTGGATGCGATCGCCCGGTTCCTGGGCGCGACGGATCGGTCTTTGCCCATGGTGCGGGAATATCTTTCCATCATCATCGGGTTCAACTGCTGTTTCCTGGTGGCCTATTCGCTTGAAGTGCTGGTCAAGGCGGACGGATTCCCCTTCCTGGCGACGGTGGGCGTGTGCGCCAGCGCGCTGGTCAACGTCGTGCTGGACTGGCTGTTCGTGATGGTGTTCCATTGGGGCATTGCGGGCGCGGCCTGGGCGACGGGCGCGTCCCAGCTGTTGGGCGCATTGGTGTTCCTCGTTCACTTTTTCAAAAAGCGCGGCACGCTGCGGTTTGTGCGCTTCCGGCTTAAGATTCGCGAAATGGCGCGTATGGCGCTCATCGGCGTGGCGGACAGCCTGACGGAGCTTTCCACCGGCGTGATCACCTTTCTCTTTAACCGGGCGATTCTGTCCGTGGTGGGCGAATGGGCCATTGCGTCGTACACGGTCATTACCTACGTCAATACGCTCGTGATGATGACCATGGTGGGCATCACCCAGGGGATGCAGCCGCTGGTCAGCTTCCATCGGGGAAGCGGCGAGCGGGACGTGTGCCGCAGGCTCTACGGCATGGCCGGAAAATGCGTGGCGGTGGCGGCGGTCGTGGCCTTCGGGCTGTCGCAGGTGGGCGCGCGGTTCCTGATGGGCGTGTTTATCCCGGCGGAACAGGTGGAGCTCATTGACTACGGCGTGCAGGCGCTGCGGCTGTTTTCGATCGCCTTCTTCTTTGTGGGCTTCAACGTGCTGACAAGCGGCTATCTCACGGCGATGGAGCGGCCGCGCAGCGCCATGGCGATTTCTGTCGCTCGCGGCTTTGTGCTCATCACGGCGGCGCTGAGCGTGCTGCCGGGTCTGCTTGGTTCGGACGGCATCTGGCTGTCGAACAGCGTGTGCGAGGTGCTCTGTCTCGGCTTTGCGCTGTTCCTTCTGCGCCGCGAGCGGAAGCGGAGTGAGGGGGAGAATGTTGGGGAGAGGGGAAGGATGTCGGGGCTCTGCCCCGAGCCCCGTAAGGGGACTTTTTGAAAAAGGTCGTCACCCAAAATGTGACATGCTACCTCGCTGAAATGCCAAATTTTCAGCACCCGCAGGGCACACGGCAGGAAATTTGGTAAAGCCCCCTTAACCCCAAAAACTTTCAAAGAAAAGAGGAGGGGAGAAAGGGTAGAGCATCCCTTCTGATGGAGCGGCTGAGAGACGAGAGGGAGAAAGCAATAGGTTCCCTTCAAAGCGAAACTGCCGTAGGAATATGAAAAAAGGCCCCGTGCAGACGGGGTCTTTCCATTGGTGGGGAAACGTTTCAGACGTTCAAAAAACGGTAGGAAACGGCGCGGCAAATAGTGCCGAAAAAGCGCGAACTACTCCTTCTTCCGGCGGGGGGCATGAGGACAGCCGCAATTTTCGCCCGTACAGTTCCGGCGGCAGCGGCAATCGCCGGGGCAGGTATCCCGCAGGCGGAACGCGCCGCCCTCGATCCGCAGCGTATCGCCGTTGACGAGCGCGCCCACGACGGCCTTGCGGGCGGTGGTGAGGATGCGCTGGAGCGTCCCGCGGGAAACACCCATCTGCGCGGCGGCGTCGTCCTGATCGAGCTGAATCAGGTCGCAAAGGCGCAGGGCTTCGAATTCTTCTGTGCGCAGAACGGTTTCGTTTTCCGTGGGCGGCACGGCGGAAAAAACGGTATGCTGCGGCAAAAAGCAAACGCAGCGGTCTTTTGTTGGTCTTGGCATAAAAGTTTCACCTCATATCGCCCCGAACAGCGGGGTAGTTTTATTATAGCCCAACCGGGACGCTTTTCGCAAGGAATCCGGCGGCGGAAAAACCGGCGCGCCTTTTTCGGAAAGAAACAGAAAAAAAGCGTGGAAGCAGAAATTCTTTTTGGAAAAGAATAAGAAACGACCGGAATTTGGGACGGTTTCTTCCGGTTTGAGAAAAGCTGAGCAAAAACCTGTTCAAATCGGCTTGACAGCGCAGGCAGAAGAACGTATCCTTGTTCAGGGTTGAGAGCAAGCGTTTGTCTTACCGTGTCCGATTGTGGAAGAGCCGAGAAGGGAAGCTGTTTCAACCGGAATGATTTTGCCAAATTTTTCCGAAAAGGAGAACGATAGATCATGAAAATCGTTGTGATGGAACCGCTCGGCGTTGCGGAAGGGACTTTGCGCCAGCAGGCGGAAGAACTGCTGGGAAAAGACGCGGCCCTCTGCCTGTACGACAGCCCGGCCAAAGATGCGGCGGAGCTGGTGGAACGGGGCGCGGATGCGGATGTGATCGTCATTGCGAACCATCCCTTCCCCCGCGAGGCCGTGGAAGGCTGTAAGAACCTGAAGATGCTGTGCGTCGCGTTCACGGGCGTGGATCACGTGGCGCTGGACGCCTGCCGGGAGAAGGGCGTCGTCGTGTCCAACTGCGCGGGCTACTCCACCGAAGCGGTGGCGGAGCTGGTGTTCGGCATGGCGCTGACGCTGTATCGCGACATCATTTCTGCGGACAACGCCGTGCGCCGCAGCGGCACGCGGGCGGGTCTGACCGCGCTGGAGCTTGCCGGAAAGAAGTTCGGCGTCATCGGCACGGGCGCCATCGGCCTGCGCGTTGCGGAGCTGGCCAAGGCGTTCGGCTGCCGGGTCTATGGATGCAGCCGCACCGTCAAGCCGGAAGCGGGCATCCGCTACCTGTCCCTGCGGGATCTGCTTTCCACCTGCGACGTCGTTTCGATCCACGTGCCGCTGACGGACGAGACCCGCGGCATGATCGGCAAGGAGCAGCTTTCCTGGATGAAGCCCACGGCCATCCTCATCAACACCGCCCGCGGCCCCATCGTCAACAGCGCCGATCTGGCCGAAGCGCTCAAAGAGGGCCGTCTCGCCGGCGCTGCTGTGGACGTGTTCGAAAAGGAGCCGCCGCTGCGCGAGGATCATCCGCTCCTGCGCTGCCCCAATGTGGTGGCCGCGCCCCATGTGGGCTTTGCGACGCAGGAAGCGCTGGAGCGCCGCAGCGTGATCGCCTTTGAAAACATCGCCGCGTGGGTCAGGGGCTGCCCGCAGAACGTTGTCAAGTAAGAGAAAAAGGGCGAGACGCCCGGAATCTTTCAACAAAAAAGACCTGCCTTGGACGAAAATGCCGGGGCAGGTCTTTTGCGTTTTTTGGAAATACCGGAGGAAAAACGAACAGTAAAAACGCCGCGCAGATAGAAAGATAAACTGAAAAAGTAAATTGATTTTTTGAAGGAAGGCGAAAGTGACGGCGTTTTGTCTGACAGGTGGATACGGAACAGATCGGCAGTTTTGAAATTTTTTGAAAAATGACCAATTCTTGAAAAAAGGGCTAAAGCAGAAAAGTCTAAAGCAACTGTCTGATCGAGAGAGAAAAGGAGTCGGCCTCTGCCTTTCGAATTTTTTATCCAACGGCAAAGCCCCATCCGTTCGGCACGGACAGGGGCTTTTGCGTTTTGGAAAAACAGCGGGGAAAAGCTGCCGGACAGTCAGACCGCGCCTTGCAGCAAAGTCAGGCCGCGGCCGGTACAGCCGGCTTCACGCTTTCAGTTATTCCAATTTTTAGAAATCGCACTTGCCTTCGATGTAGGACACCAGCGCGTCGATGGGCATACGGATCTGCTCCATGGTGTCGCGGTC
>JAEYFO010000050.1 GCA_023402915.1 Bacillota bacterium
GCACAAGGGAAGGGTGTTCTGCCTGCTGGAAGAGACGAACGCGCCAAAGAGGGAAGCGCTCGAGCGGTTTTTGCAGGAGCATCAGCTTCAGGGCGGGATGAGCCGGGCGTTCCTTCGATTGAGCGACGTGCCGGATTTTGCGAAGCAGGCCGCCTTTGCGCTCGACTGCGCTCAGGAGGACGGCGCGCTGCTGACCGGCTACGAAGGGTGCCTGCTTCGGGATGTGGCCGCCCGGTGCAAAAGCGAGCGCTCCGCCGCGTCGTTCTGCCGCCCGGAGATCTTGACGCTCTACGACTACGACCAGCGCTACGGCACGCAGTATACCCGGACGCTGCAATGCTATTGCGAGAACCTTTGCAACATGGCGAACACCGCCCGCGCCAGTTTCCTACATTATAACACCGTCAAATACCGCCTGAAGATGATCCGGGAGATCTGCGGCGTTTCCCAGATCGGCGCGCGGGATCTGTTTGAGTTCCTGCTGACGTTTTCGCTGCTGGGCCTGCCGTCGGATGCGCCGCTTTCGCCGGAACTTCATAAGGACGAACAGGAATGATTTCTGCACAAAAGAGCCCCGGTCACAGGGGCTTTTTATGTAATTGCGGCTTTTTGGAAAATTTTAGAAATTTTTGAAAAAACGGGGAACATTCGCCGGCAGCGCGTCGTATGAAAAGCAGAAGAGAAAAAACGGAAAAAAACCCAGGGGGAAAAATCAGGAAGCAAAACCAAAATCAAAGGAGGGAAGAGCATTGAAACATTGGAAGAAGTGGGGCGCGGCGCTGCTGGCGGCGCTGATCCTTTCGGCGGCGCTGAGCGGCTGCAGCTCCTCCGCGCCCCAGAACAAGGCCGCCTATGACGGGGGCTATACGGAAAGCTGGGACGCGGCCGAGTGGGAGATGGAAAGCCCGGCGGCGACGGAAGCCCCGGCGCCCGCGCCGGAAGAGAGAGGGTGGGACACAGCGTCCACAGCCGCGGGCGGAGAGAGCATCGAGGCGATCGAGCAGTCGCAGCAGGCGCAAAAGCTCATCAAAAACGTCTGGATGAGTTTGGAGACCCGCAGCTTTGACGCGGCGATGGCCGCCATCAAAGAAGAGGCGGAGGCGCTGGGCGGCTATGTCGAAAGCAGCAGCGTCAACGGGCGAAAGCCCGCCGAATGGAGCGACGCCGGCCGCACGGCCTCCTTGATGCTGCGCATCCCGGCACAGCAGCTGGACGCTTTTCTTTCCAAAACCGGCGAACTGTTCGACGTGGTCAGCCAAAGCAGCGACGTGAAGAACGTCACGACCCACTATTACGACACCGCCGCCCGGAAAAAGACCTACGAAACCCAGCTGGAGCGGCTGGAGAGCCTTTTGACCGACGCGGCGGAGCTTTCGGACGTGCTGGCGCTCGAAACGGAGATCGCCCGGGTGCGCTACGAAGTCGAATCGCTCGACACCACGCTTCGCGATCTGGACAAACAGGTGTCCTATTCGACGGTCACGCTGGACATCCGCGAGCTCAACGGCTTTGAACGGCCGCAGGCGGCGCAGCAGGAGCTGGGCGAGCGGATGGGGAACGCTTTTGCGGAGTCCTTCCGTTCGGCGGGCGAAGGGCTCAAGGATTTTGCGGTGTTCCTGAGCGGCTCGGTCCCGGTGCTGCTGGGGCTGGCGGTGCTGGCCCTGCTGGTGGTCCTCGTCTGCAAGCTCGTCAAAAAGAGCCGGAAAAAGGCGCAGAAGAAACAACAGAAAAAAGAATCGAAGGAAAAGGACGGCGCGTCCTTGTCCATAGACCCCAAAGAAAAAGAGGCCGCTGAACAGACGGAACATCAGAAGGGAGATCAGAAACAATGAAAGCAAGGAAATGGTTCATAGCCGTGCTGAGCGCGGCGATGGTATTCGCCCTCGGAACGAGCGCCCTGGCGGCGACGGTGGTGGAAAAGCCCACGGTGTCCGTGTCCGCGTCGGCGGAAGTGGAAGCCGAACCGGACATTGCCTACATTTCTCTGGGCGTGCGGACGGAAAACAAAAAGGCCGAGAAGGCCCGCAAGGAAAACACCGACCTGATGACCAAGGTCATCGCGGCGGTCAAGGCGCAGGGCGTGGCGGAAAAGGACGTCAAGACCTCCAGCCTGAACCTCTACGCCAACTACACCTGGGACAAGAACAACAAGCGAACCCTCACGGGATACACCTGCGACAACACCCTGACCATCACCGTCCGCGACGTGAAGAAGGTGGGCGACGTGGTGGACGCGGCCATGCAAGCGGGCGCGAACAACTTCAACAACGTCCGCTTTGATCTGGTGGACAGCGAGGAATACTACATTCAGGCCGTTGCGCTGGCCACGAAGAAGGCCATGCGCCGGGCCAAGGGCGTGGCGGACGCCGCCGGTCTGACCCTCGGCAAGGCGGCCAGCCTTTCCACCAACAGCAGCGGCTACAGCCCCCGCTACGAATACGCGATGGCTGAAGATGACGTGGTGGAGGACAGCGAAGCCGCGACTCCTATGGCCAGCATCGGCAGCACCATCCAGAGCGGCACGATCAAAATTTCCGCGTCGGTCAACGCCGTGTTCTTCCTCGGGGAATAAGCGGCTGTTTGATTGAAACACGATTCAGGCAGAACCTCCGGCTCTCAAACGGGCCGGGGGTTTTGTTTTTGAAAAAGAAAACGTGAGAGGTGGCGAAACGGAAAAAAGAGGCTTTTTCGGGCGCAGGCGGCGAACCGGCGGAGAAAACAAAAAATTAAATATGAATTTTTTCTAAAAGCCCTTCGCCGGTTTGCTTCCCGCCGGTGGGTATGCTATATTGTAAATTGAGTTTTCAGCGAATTTTTGCGGGGAAAACCGCCGGTTTGAAAAACGCGGACCGGCACGATCGAACGAAACCCGCGAAGGAAGCCGGCGAAAAACAGAAGGCCGAACGGAAAACGCGCCGGAGAGCTTCCGAATTTTTGAAAACATTATTTTTGAAAGCATACCCACAAAACAGACGGCGAAAGCGAAACGCCCGCGTCGGCGCACGCTTTTGCGGAAAAGGGGTCTTTGGATGAACAAGCTGGTGGTCATTGACGGAAACAGCCTGATGCACCGGGCGTTTCACGCGCTTCCGCCCATGAACAATTCGAAGGGCACGCCCACGAACGCCATTTACGGCTTTATGAATATGCTGCTCAAGGTGCTTGCGGAGGAGCAGCCCGACCACCTCATGGTGGCCTTCGACATGCATGCGCCGACGTTCCGGCATCTGGCCTACGACGCCTATAAGGCCGGACGGAAAGCCACGCCGGACGATCTTCGGGCGCAGTTTCCCCTCATTCGCGAGCTGCTTTCGAAAATGGGCGTGGCCGTGTGCGAGCAGGAAGGCTACGAGGCGGACGATATGCTGGGAATTTTTTCCCGCCGGGCGCAAAAAGAACACATGCCCGCCGTGCTTGTCACGGGGGATCGGGACGCATTGCAGCTGGTCAGCGACGAAACGACCGTCGTTCTGACGAAAAAAGGCATCACGGATACCATTCACTATACGCCTGAGGTGCTGCGGGAGCAGTATGGCGTGGAGCCGCTCCAGATGGTGGAAGTGAAAAGCCTCATGGGCGACAGCTCGGACAACATCCCCGGCGTGCCCGGCGTGGGCGAAAAAACGGCGCTCAAGCTGATCCAGACCTACGGCACGCTGGATGAAGTGCTGGCTCACGTGGAGGAGATCAGCGGGGCAAAGCTGCGCGAACGCCTGACGGAAAACGAGCCGCTGGCCCGGATGAGCCGGAATCTGGCGCGCATCATCATCGATCCGGACGCGCCGGTTTCCCTGACGGTGGAACAGTGCGCGTTTTCCGAGGAAACGCTGGGCGGCGGGCGGAAAATGCTTCAGGAGCTGGAGCT
Source organism: Bacillota bacterium (assembly GCA_023402915.1). GTDB lineage: Bacteria > Bacillota > Clostridia > Christensenellales > CALWSW01 > JAEYFO01. The sequence goes on from JAEYFO010000050.1 coordinate 3,866, forward strand.
TCGAAGCCTGCTCAAGCGCCTGCCCAAAGAGACGGCGCAGACGCAGCAGCCGGAAGAAGGACAGCCCGCTTCAGCGCCTGCGGCGGAGCGAAAGCAGATCGCCGTGAACAGCGCGCAGGAGTTGGCGGCGGCGTTTTCGAAAAAGCCCGAACGGCTGGCGCTGGTTTTTACGGGGGACGGGCTGCGGGTCTCGGCAGACGGCGAAACGGAAGTGGTTCTGCCGCTGAGCAGCCAGCTTTCCCTTCTGGACGAGGGAACCGGCCTTTCCGGCGCGCTTTTGGCGCTGCGCCCCCTGCTCGAGGACGAAACGGTCAAAAAGACCCTCTACGACGCGAAGCGCTGGATGCACCTGCTCCGGGAAAACGGCGGCGTGCTGCGGGGCGCGGATTTTGACGTCATGCTGGCGGGCTATCTCCTTCGGCCGACCCGCACGGCGGCCAGCCTGGAAGAACTGATCGAGGAGCATCTGGGCGAGGAGAAAACCGGCGCGCTTTCGGCGCAGCTTTGGAGCCTGACGGCGCTGCTGCGCAAAAAAATGCAGCAAAAAGGGCTTGAACCGCTCTTTGACCACATGGAGATCCCGCTGGTCCACGTGCTGTTTTCCATGGAAGTGGAGGGCTTCCGGGTGGACGACAACGTCCTTCGGGAGCTGGGACAGCAGTTTTCCGGCCAGATCGACGGCCTGATGGAAGAAATTTACGCGCTGGCGGGGGAGTCGTTCAACATTCTTTCCCCAAAACAGCTGGGTGCGGTGCTTTTTGAAAAGCTGGGGCTTCCGGCGGTGCGAAAGACGAAGACCGGTTATTCGACCGACGCGGATACGCTGGAATATCTGGCGGAAAAGCATCCCATCGCACAGAAGGTCATCGACTACCGGCAGCTGACGAAGCTCAGGAGCACCTATATCGACGGGCTGCTTTCGGCGCGGGACGGCACGGGCCGGGTTCACAGCAGCTTCAACCAGACCGTCACCGCCACGGGCCGCATTTCCAGCACGGAGCCCAACCTTCAGAATATCCCCGTGCGCACGGCCATCGGCCGGGAGATCCGAAAGGCCTTCATCGCGTCGGAGGGGAACCTGCTGGTGGGCGGCGATTATTCGCAGATCGAGCTGCGGGTGCTGGCGCACATGGCCAACGACCCGATCATGTGTGAATCGTTCCAAAACGGCGAGGACATCCATGCCCGCACGGCGGCGGAGGTGTTCGGCGTGCCGCTCGAGCTGGTGACGGGCGAAATGCGCTCGGCGGCCAAGGCGGTCAATTTCGGCATCGTCTACGGCATCAGCGATTTCGGTCTGGCCAAAAACCTGGGCATTTCCCGCTATCAGGCCGGGCAGTATATCGAAGCCTATCTTGCCAAATACCCCGGCGTGCGCGGCTATATGAAGGACGTGGTCGAACGGGCGAAGCGGGACGGCTTTGTCACCACGCTCATGGGCCGGCGGCGGGACGTGCCGGAGCTGAAAAGCAGCAACTTCAACACCCGCGGCTTTGGCGAGCGGGTGGCCATGAACGCCCCCATCCAGGGCACGGCGGCGGACATCATCAAGCTGGCCATGGTGAAGATGGAGCGGGCGCTGCGGGAAAAGAACCTGCGCGCCAGGCTGATCTTGCAGGTTCACGATGAACTCATCATCGATACGCCCGAGAACGAGGTGGAGCAGGTCAAGGCGCTGCTCAAAACCTCCATGGAATCGGTCATGACGCTCAAGGCGCCGCTGGTGGCCGACGTGCGCTCCGGCCGCAGCTGGTACGACACGAAATAGCCTTTTGCGCGGCCAAGCGGTTGCGCGAAAGTTTTGCGGAATTTTTCAAAACCGGTTTCAAAATCAGTTTAAGGAAGTTCCGCGTCCAAAGAAAGGAAAAACAACCATGCCCGTCATCGGTCTGACCGGCGGCATCGCCGCGGGAAAATCCACCGTCAGCGCGTTTTTGAAACACAAAGGCGCGTTTTTGGTGGACGCGGATCAACTGTCCCGCGAGGTGGTCGCGCCGGGGACGGCAGGGCTGCGCGCCGTGGCGGCGGCCTTTCCGGGCGTGCTGAAGGAGGACGGCTCGCTCGACCGGAAAGCGCTGGGAGAACGGGTTTTTTCGGACGAAGCGGCGCGGCTCAGGCTCAACGGGCTGCTGCATCCGCTGATTATCGAAGAAACGAAAGCCCGGCTGAACGGCTTTTTCTCCGCCGATCCCGGCGGCGTCGCGGTCATCGACGCGGCGCTGCTGCTCGAAGCGGGCATGGACAGCCTTTGCGACGAGATCTGGGTGGTGTTTTCGCGCGACGACGTGCGCCTTTCCCGCCTCATGGCGCGGGACGGCCTGACGAAAGCGCAGGCCCTTGCCCGGATGCGCAGCCAAACCCCGCAGGAAGAAACGGTGCGCCGGGCGGACCGGGTGATCGACGATTCCGGCGCGCCGGAGGAAACGCTGCGGCAGGCAGAGGACGCGCTTTTCGCCTTCCGGGCGCGGTTTTGCGCCAGAGAGTGACGCGGTGGTTTTGAAACAACAAAGCGGTTTTGAAAAACAAATTTGAAAAACAAAATAGAAGAAAACAGAAAGGGGAGCGGCATGACGGCGACGGCACGAAACACGGGCACGGCGGGAAAAAACGGCGGCAGAAGCAAAAAGAGCGGCCGGAGGGTTCCCATCTGGCTCAAACTGATCCTTCTCTCGGCGATGCTCCTTCTGGCGGTCGTGACGGCAATCGCCCTCAACCGCTCTGTCGAAAAAAAGATCTACCGGCTGGTGTATCCGGAGCTGATCGCGCAAAACGCCGGGGAGCGGCAGCTGGATCCCTATTTTGTGGCGGCGGTCATTCACGTCGAAAGCGCCAACGACCCCGAAGCCCTTTCCTACCGCGGGGCGCTGGGCTTGATGCAGATCATGCCGGACACCGGCGAGTGGATCGCAGGAAAGCTGGGCGAGACCTTCGACGCGGCGGCGCTGACCGAGCCGGAGCAGAACATCCGCTACGGCTGCTGGTATCTGGAATTTCTGTTTGAACGGTTTGAAAATTCCGACACCGTGGCGGCGGCCTATAACGCCGGACACAACGCGGTGCGCCGCTGGCTCGAGGATCCGGCGTACAGCAGCGACGGCCTGACCCTCAAGGACATTCCCTATGAGGAAACGCGAAATTATGTGGAGAAAGTAAAACGTGCCTATGAAAAATATAAGGACCTCTATCCCAAGGCGTTCTAAGCGGCTGCGCTGCGCGGCGCTGCTGCTGGCAGGTCTGACGGCGGCGCTGCTTTGCGGCTGTTCGTCAAACAAAGCTGCGGCGCCCACCGAAACGCCCGAAGCGACGCCGGAAAGCACGCAGGCTTCCGCGCCGGTGAGCGGCGGCGTGCTGGCGGTGAGCATTCCGGCCAACGTCGCTTCCTTCGATCCGCTGACGGCCTACTCCAAGGAGCTTCAGAACCTGCTTTCGCTGGTGTATGAGCCGCTGCTGAGCTATGACGGCGCGGGACGGCTTTCCGCGTCGCTGGCCGAGACCTGGTCCACGCCGGACGAGGGCGTCACGTGGGAGATCAATTTGCGGCGGGAGGTGCGCTGGCATGGCGAGGCGGACACCATGACCGCAAACGACGTGCTTTTTACCTACAATCTTCTCAAAAGCGAGGCTTACGCCCATTCCCCCTATCACGATCTGATCA
>JAEYFO010000052.1 GCA_023402915.1 Bacillota bacterium
GTTTGGGGTTGTCCCAGCTGCCGGTCTGATAGGTGTGGCCGTGGCGGCTGATCTCGTCCTCGCGCAGGTAGCGGCTGCCGTCCGCGCCGGCGAAGAAATAGCTGCCGGAAACGTCGAAGTTGCCCTTGCCGTCGGAATGGTCGAACTTGACGGCCCGTTCGCCCTGTTCAACCGCATAGGAAACGCCGCCGAACGCGCCGATGCCGTCGCCTTCATACACGTCCATGTGCCATAGATCCGCGCCCGCTTCCATTGCCATGCGCACGCCGTCGCCGGTGTTGTAGAGCGTGCCGATGGCGGCGCTGTTGGCCATGCCCAGATAGCACTCGACCATTTCCGGGTTGTTTTCAAAGCCGCCGCAGGTCAGCACAACGCCGTTGAGGGCGCGGATGCGCAGCGTTTCGCCGCCGCGGGTCAGCTCAACGCCCACGATGGTCTTTGTTTCGGGATCCTGGATCAGATGGGTGGCGGGGGATTCAAACCAAATGTCGATCTTGTCGGCGCGGTCGGTCACGTTCTGCCGGAACACCTTCCACAGATGACCGTCGCCCGCGCTCCACTGGATGGTGCAAAGAGAGATCTTGTCCGAACCGGGCAGCTCCGGATATTCCGGGGACATCATCTTCATGGACGGGGAATCCACGTTGCCCCAGTCGGCGAAGGTCTCGGGGTTCGTGCCAAAGTCGTTTTCCAGCGTGGTGCGCAGGGAAGCGATGCCCTTGGCATAGGTTTCGAGCATGGGCTGGGAATAGGTGCGGCTGCCCTGAAGCGCCGTCAGATAGGACAGCGTCGCTTCGTAGTCCTCGTGGCCGTACATCCACAGCTGGCCGCAATAGCGGGTGTTGCCGCCCTCGTGGCCTTCGGGCGCTTTTTCCAGCAGCAGAACGTTGGCCCCTTCGTCGGCGGCAGTTTTGGCCGCAACGGCGCCCGCGCCGCCAAAGCCCACGACCACCACGTCGTAGCTGCCGTCCCAGGCGATGGTGTCGGCATAGGTTCCGATGGATTCCGGTTCCTGCGCAGGGGCGGATTCAACGGGAAGCGCGGAAGCTGCGGGCGCTTCCGTTTCAGCAGGCGCAGCGGCAGGCGCGCTCTGGCAGCCGGCCAGCGTCAGCGCGGCGCACAGCAAGCAGCGCCAGCAGCAGAGAAAAGCGTTTGAGAGACGATTTCATAGAGTTCCTCCTGTTTAAGTATTGAAATCAATTCGTAGAATATGTTCGATGAATTGATTCTGCGAAAAGCATAGCACAGACTCCGGCTGCTGTCAAGGATTTCACACGGGGCGGGAAGCCTTGACAAGCCGGGAAAACAATCGGTATCATAAGACCATCTCAGTGGAAAAGAGTGCGGATATGACGGGAGAAAAAAATCTGACGGCGCGGCAGAGGCAGGCGCTCGAAACGAAAGAAAAAATCAGGACGGTGGCCATTGATCTGTTTCGGGAAAGGGGAATGGACAACGTCACCATCAAGGATATCTGCCAGCAGGCAGAGGTTTCCGTAGGGAATTTTTATCACTACTTTGAATCGAAGGAAGCCGTGACGTTTGAAATCCTTCGGGGATTTGACGAATGGCTCAGAGGCGTGGCAGCAGAGGAACCGTTTGACCGGGCCGTTGACGGGATCCGCTTTGTGATCCGGGAACAGGTGACGGGAGCGGAGCGCGTCGGGTTTGAATTTGAACTGGGAATGTTTCAGTCGCAGATCAAAATGCGTGACGGGAAGCGCATGGATACCGACCGCTTTTTCAAAACGTATCTGACAGAGCTGATCGAGCGCGCCATGGCGGAAGGGGACGTCCATTCTTCTTACGACAGCACGGAAACGGCAGAGCTGCTGCTGCGGGTGTCGCGGGGAATCCTTTTCGACTGGTCGATCCGCTGCGGCAGCTACTCAATCGGGGAAAAGACCATGGAGGCGCTGGAACTGCTGCTGCGCGCGCTCAGGGAGCCGAAACAGCACAGAGAACTTTCCTGAAAAGAAAGTGAGAAAAAGGGAAGCTCTTCCCCAAAAACAAAAAGCAGCCGGAAAAGCTGCTTTTTTGCTGCCCGGAAAACGGGCGGAATCCGTTGAAAAAACATTGGGAAGCACCGAGAAAAATTGAAACCCCTTCGTCCGGATGGTATAATGAAACCCGGCGCGCGTCGGCGGGTCGGAACCGTTCCGAACAGCCCTTCGCCCGAAAGCGGAGGGTAGCAGGGGGAGCGAAGAATCGTCCTTGATTAGAGAACGCCATGAAAAAACGCCGAAACGCAAATTAGGGAATTTCCCCGCGTCCGGCGAAGAGGAAAGGCTGCGTTTTGGGCGCTGGCCGCCGGAAACGCTCTGCCGGGCGCACAAAGCAGCGCGGGATGAACTGTGCGGTGCGGTTCAGCCTTCAAAACGCTGAAACGCAAATTAGGGAATTTCCCCGTGTCCGGCGAAGTGGGAAGGCCGCGCTTTGGGCGTGAGCCGCCGGAAACGCTCTGCCAAGGGGCGCATGAAACACCGCGGAATGACCCGTGCGGCGCGGTTCAGTCGTCTGTCTTTGGCGCGCGCAGGTCGTAGTCTAAAATAACGACGCTGCGGGAAACGCCGTCGAGCATACCCACGTCCTTCATCGTGCCCACCAGCTCAAAGCCCAGCGCCTTGTGGAAGGCGATGGACGCAGCGTTTTCCCCGTCGATCCAGGCCGTCACGATGTGCAGGCCCAGCGCCCCGGCTTTTTTGAGCAGCTCCTTCATCAGGCGCGTGCCGAGGCCGCGGCGCTCCTGCCCGGGCAGAAGATAGATGCTGTTTTCCGCCGTATAGCGGTAGCCGTAATAGGGCCGGAAGCACGAAAGCGACGCATAGCCCAGGATCTGGCCGTCCTCTTCGGCCACCAGCGCGCAGCGGCGGGGCGCGTCGTGCTCCTTAATCCAGCCGCGCACGTCCTCGGGCGTGCAGAGCTCCCGCGTCCAGATGGCGGTGGAATGGCGGCGGTAATGGTTCATGATCCCCATCAGGGCGGGAACGTCTTTGGGGAGCGCCGGACGGATCGTCATCATCGAAAATTCCCTCACGATCAGGTCGAAAAACAAAAGATGCGCCTATTATACCGCTGCGAAGCCGGAAGGAAAAGAGGCCGCAGGGGAAAACGGAGCGCTTTGTGAAAACTTTTTGGAAAGCAAAAAGAGACGCGGCGAGGGGCTGCCTGAAAACAGGGGACGAACGGGCGCGGGGGAACGGCTTTTTCAAAAATTCAAAAACAGAAAGCAAGGCGGCGCGGCAGAGCGCGCTGTTTCCAATTTTATCACAGCAAAACGCCCGGCTTTCGGGCGGCAGGGAGGAATCTGATCCATGCGGATGCGGGCAAAACCATGGGCAAGGCCGGAGCTGCTGCAAAGCGGCTATTTTGAAGCGGAGCCGCGCGGCGTGCGGGGGCATTGGGCGCAGCGCTTTTCAAAGCAGCAGCCCCTTCATCTGGAACTGGGCTGCGGCAAGGGCTATTTTGCAGGGCCGCTGGCGCTTCAGCATCCGGAATGGAACATCGTGGCCGTCGATCGCAAGGACGAAGTGCTCGGCCCGGCGCGGCGGCTGATCTCCGCGGCCTTTGCGGCCAAAGAGCGGCCGGTGGACAATCTGCTTTTGACGGCGTTTGACGTCGAGCGCATCACGGAGGTGTTCTCGCCGGAGGACCGGGTGGAGCGCATTTACATCAATTTCTGCAACCCCTGGTCCGTGGGGCGCGACCACAAGCACCGCCTCACCCACACGCGCCAGCTGCAAAAATACAAGACCTTCCTTGCGCCCGGCGGCGAGATCCGCTTCAAAACGGACAACGAGGATCTGTTCCGCTGGAGCAAGTTCTATCTGCGCGAGGCGGGCGAGCTGACGATCACCTACGAAACGGACGACCTGCACCACAGCGATTTTACGGGCAACATCATCACCGAGCACGAAAGGTTCTTTTCCGAGCAGGGGATGCCCATCTATTTTCTCATCGCCCGGTTCGACCCGGCGGAAAAGAAAGCGGAGCCGGAAGGGGCGGCGGACTGACCCGAAAGCGGGCAGGGCTCTCAAAACCGCCTTTCGGGCGCGGAATCGTCGGTTGGATCCGCGCGCAGGCGGGGAAACTGTGCTATAATAAAGCTGCGGCTGCTTTCCGGAAAAAGGCAGGAAGGAAGCGCCGTTTGCGCGCCGGTTCTCAAAACGACGGGCGCAAGAGTTCCCCACGCCGCAGCGAAAGGAGAAACAAAGATGGCTGATTTTTTTGACAAGGTAAAATCCGGCGTCCTGCGCGGCGCAAACGCCGTGGCGGACAAGAGCGAGCAGCTGGTGGAGATCACGAAGCTCAAGGCCGCCCGCACGAAGCTGGAAGCCGAAATGGAGCAGGATTTCTGCGATTTGGGCAAGGCGTTTTATGAGATGATGGAACAGGACACGCTCAACGTGGAGGCGCTGCGCAGCCGCTGCACGGTCATTGGGCATCTCAAGGCGCAGATCGCCGATAACCGCGCCGAAGAGGAGCGGATCAAGGGCAAGGAGGACAAGGCCGAATAATCTGGCGGCCCTCCTGCCGGGAAAAAGCCCCTGCGGGCAGGATGAATTTCAAAAAAACTCCCTTCGGGCGGGCGGAAGCTCCCCGAACGGCAAAAGGAACCGGGATCAGCGCCGGTTCTTTTTGCTTTTTTGGAAAAGAAGCGGCTTTGAAAATGGAAGGGAAACGCCGCGTCCGGGCGCGCGGCAATCGTGCGCGCCGGAAAAACGGGATGCAAAAGGCGTGAAAAAATCGCGCCGTGCGGCAGCGTCGATTGGAGCAGGAGCGACTTTTTGCTTGAAAATGGAAAACTGTGTGAAAGCGAAAAAGCTGTCCGGCAAAATGGATAGCTGAACAGAAAGCTTCCCGGCAGCCGCCTTCACCCGGCCGTTCCTGAAAGCGCGGGAAAGGCGAAGCGTTTTTTCGTCAAAACCGCAAAGGCCCGGCGCCATTTCGGGCTTCTCAATCAGGCAGCAACGTCCGGCAGACCGCGGAGAACCTGGCGGGAGCGAATGTGCGGGGCGGCAGAGCGC
>JAEYFO010000077.1 GCA_023402915.1 Bacillota bacterium
GCCGATAACGTTGCCTTCGAGGTCAAAAACGCAGGCCTTCACGCCCGTGGTGCCGATGTCAATGCCAACCAAATACTTTCCCATTAGAATACTCTCCTTTTGATGTTCATGGTGTTGGGATCGGGGAAAATCCGGGGGAGTTGCCATGGTGCGGGGAGGCAGGCGGCCCGGGAAAGTAGGCGCCTTTTGTCCGCCTGCCGCTTTGCCGCACAGGGAGATGAAGCAGCTGCTGCGCGCGGGAAGAAACGCTCAAAAGAGCAAAAGCACAAAAAAGCAGAAAAGCGCAAAAAGCCGGAGGCAGGTGGCTGTTTTGCGCCGGGAAGCGGGCTGCGTCCTCTGGCCGGGAGAACGAACCCAAACCGGAGCAGTCAGTCCCGCGCGATGCAGCGCAGTTCGAAAAAGAAGGGGACGATCAGCCCTCGTAGGCGGGGATCATGCCGATGCGGCGGAAGGTGTCCAGCTGCTTGATGATGTTGGGCGCCTGACGGGTGCCGATCAGCTCCGCGCCGGCGAGCAGGTACGCGTAGGCGTTTTGCGGATGGGGGAACTTCACGCCGGAGACCTTGACCTTCGTCCTGGTGCCCTTGCAGGTCTCCACCATGGTCAGCACGTTATCCATGGACGGGCCTTCCCACTGGCCGGTGGCGGACTTCGCCCAGTCGATGCCCGCTTCGCAGATCAGCTTGCAGGCCGTGGCGATCTCTTCGTTCGTCAGGAACGTGCAGTCGATGATCATCTTGGTGATGACGCCCTGCGCCGCCTTGACGTAATCCTTGAATTCCTGAAGGATGACGTTGTACTTTTTATCCTTGAGGTCGTGGAGGTTCATGGAGTTATCCAGGCAGGTGGCGCCCATGCGGACGGCTTCTTCCGTCTCGAAGCACTTGACGGCGGAGGTCTGGTTGCCGTAGGGGTAGGCGATGCCCGCGCCGACCAGCACGTCGGTGCCTTCGAGTTCTTCCTTCACGACGGGGATCCAGTACGTCGAGCCGAAGCAGAACGCCTTGCAGTTGTATTCGACGGCCACCTTGCACTGCTCGCGGATCTCTTTTTCCGTGATGTCCTTGCGAAGGATCGCGTAGTCAAAGCACTTGCCGAAGTCCTTTTTCGTCATTTTTTTGAAATCGAGCATGGGGTTCTCCTTTCATTATAGAAACAAATTGCAAAAAAGCAAGGGGAACGGCGACGGGTGCGCCGCCTTTTCGCGCGATTTATTCGTGGGCGAGCCGTCCGCCGTCCATGGTGATGTCCTGGCCGCTCATGCCGTTGGAAAGGTCGCTCGCCAGGAAGAGCGCGGCGTTTGCGATCTCCTGCATCTCGATCAGGCGGCCCAGCGGCACGCGGGAATACAGGTGCTCGATCCACTTTTTGTCCTCCAGATTGTGGCGGGTCATGGGCGTGAGGACGTAGCCGGGCAGAATGGTGTTGGCCGTGACGTTATAGGGGCCGCCGGCGTTGGCAAAGCTGCGGGTGATGGCTTCCACGCCCGCCTTCGTCGCGTCGTAGATGGTGTGATGGTCGTCCGACGCGCGGGAGCGCTGGGAGCCCATGTTGATGAGCTTGCCGCTCTTTTGCTCCACCATGATGCGGAACACTTCCTTCGACATGAAGAACGTGGCCTTGAGGTTCACGTCGTTGAGCCGGTCCCATTCCTCTTCGGTGATCTGCAAAATGGGCGTGCGGTTGGCAAGGCCCGCCACGTTGACCAGCACGTCCACGCGGCCAAAGTCCGCTCTGATGGCGGCAACGGCAGCTTCGATGTCCGAAAGCTCCCGCAGGTTGCAGGGATAGGCCTTTGCACCGACCTCCTGCGCCGTCTGTTCGAGCTTTTCCTTCTGCACGTCGATGACGCAGACCTTCGCGCCCTCCTGGGCAAAGGTCAGGGCGATCTGGCGGCCGATGCCGCCCGCCGCGCCCGTCACGACGCAGACCCGGTCTTTCAAAAGCAGGGTGTTCATTGGTTCCCTCCGATGTTCAACGGTTTTCCTGTTTCGCATTCGAATGCTCTGCATTGCTTCGAGCGCTTTTCAAACTCTTTTTTCAAACCTTTTTCCAGACTCTTTTTTCCAAAGCGCCTTCCGCCGGAAAACTCCCGCGCCTCCCGGCGGAGCGCTTTTTTACTTTTTCTCTTTTTGCGCTTTTTTGCGCTTTTTCAGAAAACCGCCTTATTCGCGGTTGAGGGCGAAGAAGCCGGAATTGGCCAGCCCTTCATAGGCGGCGACAAAGCGGCGGTAGCCCTTGTCGTAAGCAACCTTGAGCGCGGGGTTGGGCTGATACACGTCGCGGATCTTGACGGCGCGTTCCACGGCCTGCTCATAGCTTTCGTACACGCCTGCACCGATGCCGGCATAGATGGCCGCGCCCAGGCAGCCGGTCTCGGAGGTTTGAAGGACGGAGACGGGCTTTTGATAAATATCGGCCTGCATCTGGCACCACAGGGGCGCCTTGGAGCCGCCGCCGGTGATGCGAAGGTCCTTGATCTCGATGCCGTTTCGGGCGATGGCTTCCATGTTGTCGCGCATTTCGTAGGTGATGCCTTCCATAACGGAGCGGCAGATCTCCGCGCGGGTGGTGCTGATGTTGGCGTTGAGGAAGCAGGCGCGGGCGTCGGGATCGTTGCGGTAGCCCAGCCCTGCGCCGCAAAGGTAGGGCAAGAACGTCACGCCGTTTGCGCCCGGCTCGACCGTGGCGATCTGGCGGTTGATAAGCTCATAGGGGTCCTCCCCGATGACCTGGCCGGCGGCGGCTTCCAGCTGGCAGAAGGTGTTGCGGAACCAGCGATAGCTGGACGCGGACGCGATGGAGGCCGATTCAAACGTGAAGTTTTCCGGGCCGGAGTTGGCCTTGCAAAGCAGGATGCCGTGCGGGTCGCGCAGGCCCTCGTCCAGCACCACATACGTCGCGCCGTAGGTGCCGATGACCGCCACGGCGGAGCCGGCCTGCACCAGACCCGCGCCCATGGTGGAGCAGTTCTGATCCATCGCGCCGACGCACAGCTTCGTTCCAACGGCCAGACCGGTCACGGCGGCGATTTCCGGCTTGATCTCGCCCACGACCGTTCCAGCGGGAACGATGCGGGGGAATTTGTCGTAATCGAGACCGAACGCGTCGATCAGCTCCCGGTTCCAGCAGTGGTTGTTCACGTCGTAGACCATGGAGCGGCTGGCGGAAGCGGAGTCCGTCACGAACCAGTCGTCCGCGCCGAAGCGGTTGAGGAAATAGTCCTGATGGGTGGAATAATGGGCCGTCTTTGCCCAAAGCTCCGGTTCGTTGTCCTTGACCCAGAGGTACTTCGTCAGCGAGCCGACCACGCACAGCGGATAGCCGGAAATTTCATAGATGCGCTCGGGCGTGGCGGGATATTTGCCGTTTTTGATGTCGTCGACATAATAGGCGCTGCGGGTGTCCTGCCAGCCCATGAACGGGCGGACGAGGCGGCCGGCTTCATCCGTGGGGCCCCAGGTGGAGCCCTGCGTCGAAAGGGAGAGCGCCACGATGTCCTTCGGATCCACGCCGGACTTGGCGATGGCGGCGCGGCAGGAGGAAAACAGCCCTTCGGTGATCTCGTCGCCGTCCTGCTCGACCCAGTTGGGCTGGGGGAAGTAGACGTTGTATTCGCGGTAATCGCTGGCAATGAGCGCGCCGTCAAAATCAAACACGCAGGTCTTGCAGCCGGTGGTGCCTTCGTCGATGCCGATCAGATACTTTCCCATGAGTACCTCCCAAATTTTTTCAAGAATTTTTTCGAATGGAGCGTTGGATTTGCGTCAAAGAAAGGGTTCCTCCGGAAGAATTCTATGTGTGATCTGTGCAATTCAGGCGTCCCTGCTGCTCTTTGAGCGTAGCAGGCAGGCGGCGCGCCGTCAACGATTTTTGTTTGTAAAGAACAAATCAATGTGAATTTCATTTCTTTTGAGTGTTTTTCCAAAAAGAAAAAGCTGCGAAACTTGGTTCGCAGCCATAAAAAGAGCGCAAATTGAAATTTTGTTCAACCGAAAAAGCAAGTGTTCTCTTTGAACTTTTTCTCAGTGCCCAGCCGGTTCCCCTTCCTCCAGAAGCAGCAGCGCCGTCTGCACGTCCGTGGCCAGTGCGTTCAGATACCCGCCGCAAAGCGCCACGCGGATGGATTCGGCCTTGTATTTTCCATAGGCCACGCCGATGCGCAGCGGAACGCGCAGCAGCTCTTCCACGCTCACGCCCGTGAGCCGCTCCTCCAGCTCCGGATCGACCAGCGCGCCCTTTTCGTCGAAATAGCGCAGGCACACGTTGCCCACGGCCTTTTTGCCGATGAGCGCGTCGAAATGCTCCCGGCTGACGTAGCCGTCCCGCAGGAGAATATCCACCGGCAGCATGGTGCCCACGGCCAGAAACGCCACGTCGATCTTGCCGTACAGCTCAAAAATTTTCCGGTGCGATTCCTCCTGCCGGATCAGATCCTTGAGCAGGGGGTTGGAAACGATGGCGGGAAGATAGAGATTGCAGGCTGTTCCGCCGAACATGCGGGCAAAGCGCCCGGCCACCTCGTCGGGGGTATAGACCAGCTCGCTGTGGTTGAGCCCGCCGGTGAGCTGCACGACCCGCACCCGCTCCCTCGGGCGCAGCCGGTTGGAAGCGGCCAGCCGGGCCAGCGACGCGCCGAACGTCACGCCCACCGTCGTGCCGTCCTCCACGAAGCCGTCGAGAAACTGCAAGATCTGCGCGCTGCCGCCGTCGCTTCGCGCCTGCTCCACCACCCGGGCGGCCTTGAGGGAAAATTTCTGCTCCAGCAGCGTCTCCAACTCCACGCAGGAATCCTTGTAGCCGTCCACGTGGATGCGCACGACGCCCTCCTCCACGGCGCTCTTGAGCAGGCGGCTCACCCGTGCGCGGCTGGTGTGCATTTTTTCGGCGATTTCCTGCTGGCTGCACCCGAGGTTGTAGTAAAGGTGCGCCACTTTGATCATGTCATAGCGGGTCATCATGGGGAAATACCTCTCAAAATTTCAGAATGAGGAGACGGTTTCATTTTTCACAATCAAAACATTGTTTCCGAAAAACACCATCGTGTGCTTTTGGATTATCATAGCGGCGGACGCGCCTTTGTGTCAACGGAAATCTGTGTCCGGAAAAAGGCGGCCCATTGTCAGAAAACGTTTTCACATTTTGAAAAAACCCTTTGATCTTTTCGGAAGTTTCCGTCTTATTTCCCAGCGCCTTCCGCCCGCCGCCGCCACGCGCCCGGTTTGCTCCGCCGTGTGCCCCCAAAGGGGTGAAGGGGTATTGCAACTGCTCGACGCGGGCGTTCTATCTTTCCTTCAAACAATTTCGAAAAACCGGTTCTGCCCCTTCGCCTGTTTTTTTGCATTCTTCCGGCAAAAGCGTTCCCCTTTTGAAAAACCTTTGCCAATTCTTTCGCGCAGCCCCTTGACAAATGTTTCGCAGCGGAGTATCCTCTTTTTTAGAAAACGTTTTCTAAAAGAAGGGCGAGTTTTTGTAAAAACCCGTTGTTTCTCTTTTCAAAACGTTTTCAAAAGTAAAGGAGGAGAACCCAAAATGAAGAACACGAAGCATCTGCGTCTGTTGGCGCTGCTGCTGGCGCTGAGTCTGCTGCTTTGCGCCTGCGCTCCGGCGGCTGTGACCGAACCGGAAGAAACGGCAGCCGCGACGGAGACCCCCGCTGCGGAAGCGACGGCTGCCCCGGCGGAAGAAGCAGCGCAGGGAAAGACCCTGACCCCCGGCACCTATACCGCGTCGGCGCAGGGTTTTGGCAATCTGGTGACGGTGACGATGACCGTCAGCGAGGACGCGATCGAATCCTGCACGGCGGAAGGCCCGGTCGAAACGAACGGCGTGGGTCAGGTGGCCGTCCAGAAAGTTCCGGAAGAAATCGTTGCCGCGCAGTCGCTGGGCATCGACACGTTCACCGGCGCAACGTTCACCTATAACGGCATCATGGCCGCGGCGAAGGACTGCATCGCGCAGGCGGGCGGCGACGTTTCCGCCTGGTCTGAAACGACCGAAACCACGCCGGAGCAGATCGCGCTGGACACGGACGTTCTCGTCGTGGGCGGCGGCCTTTCGGGCATCTGCGCTGCGGTGAGCGCGGCGGAAGCGGGCGCGAAGGTGACGCTGGTCGAAAAGCTGGCGTTCCTGGGCGGCAACTCGGCGCTGTCCACCGGCGGCTTTATGTTTGCCGGCACCGATCTTCAGAAGGCCAACGGCGTGGAGGATACGCCCGAAGCGTTCATTGAATACGGCATCGAAAAGAGCGACGGCACCCGCGACGTCAACCAGCTGGAGATGATCGCCTACCGCGGCAACGAAGTGCTCAACTGGCTCATCAGCCACGGCGCGGAGTTCAAGGACACCGTTAAAAAGACCACGGGCTGCCCCGTCGAGCGCGGCCACAACGCGGCCAAGGGCACGTATCAGATCATTGCGGCCCTGTGCGATTCCATCGACCGGCTGGGCGTGGACGTGCGCCTGTGCACGACGGCGACGGAGCTGACGACGGACGAGAGCGGCAACGTCACGGGCATTCTGGCTTCTGACGAGCACGGCAACACCTATACCATCACCGCGAAGAACACCATTTTGGCGGCGGGCGGCTTTGCCGGCAATTCCGAAAAGATCGAAGAGAACTGGGGTCTTTCCGGCCTGACCTACGTGGGCACGAAGGGCGTTGTGGGCGACATGATCGACGCGGCGGCCGCCGTGGGCGCAGAGCTTCGCGAGATGGACGTCATCAAGACCACCTCCACCGTGGACGTGACGAAGGGCATCCTGCTCACGGGCGGCATGCTTTCCGCGGGCGCGATCATCGTGGACGAAAACGGCAACCGCTTCTGCGACGAAGCGGGCTCCAAGTCCGGTCTGGGCGACACGATCATGGCGCTGGGACAGCCCTACGTGGTGGAGATTTTTGACCAGGCCATGGCCGATCAGGTTTCCGCCGCCGCCAAGTACAAGGAGCAGGGCATCCTCATCGAAGCGGACACCATCGAAGCGCTGGCCGAAAAGTGCAACCTGCCCGCGGAAAACGTGGCGGCAGCCGTTGAGGAATACAACAAGGCGGTTTCGGAAGGCGCTGCGGACTCCTTTGGCCGCACGATCTACACCGCGCCCCTTGAGACCGCTCCCTTCTATGCCGCGAAGGTCTATCCCGGCCTGACCAGCACGGCGGGCGGCGTGGTCATCGACAAGGAATGCCACGTGCTGCGCGCCGACGGCAGCGCCATCGGCAACCTGCTGGCCGTGGGCGAAATGGTCAGCGGCTACCGCGCCAAGGGCTACGTGGGCGGCGACTCCCTCGCGCAGGACGCCGTCACCGGCAAGGTCGCGGGCGAAGTGGCTGCGGCAGCGGCGAAGTAAAAGATATTCCAGGGGAGACGGCGGGGAAACTTTTTTGAAAAAAAGTTTTCCCGAACCCTTTCAAAAAACTTTCAAAGGGAAAGAAAAAGCGGAAGGCGGTACGTCTGTCCTCAAAAGGAGGGCGGAAGAAATGGATTTCGCTGTTTGCCCGTATAAAAGGGGAAAGAGCGAAAAGCGAAATTTTTCTTCAAAAGAAACAATCCTTTTCAAAAAAACGCAGCTCTTGCGCCGTCGCTTTCCGGAAAAACCTGAGAGCGTTTCTTCAAGAAGAGTTCCGCGTCCTGGGTTTTCTTTCTGAAAATCGCGTGGCCCTCTCCGGAGCAGCTGACAGACCACCGGCTTCTCACTTCCAGTTTTTCCCGAAACTCCCGATTCTCCCCATTTTTGACC
>JAEYFO010000105.1 GCA_023402915.1 Bacillota bacterium
GGAAGAATGCGGCAAATTCTACGGAGAAACCGCCCGGATTTTTCGCTTCAGCGACCTTTCCCCCACGCCCTGCGGCCGGTGCGGACAAGAGTGCTTTTCTCCCGGACGCAGCTGTCCGCACCGTGCAGACGGAATTTATGCGCTTTACGACGCGCTCACCCACAGCGATCTGGCCGTTTTCGTCGTGCCCAATTACTGCGACTATCCCTGCTCGAATTTCTTTTTGTTCAACGAACGCAGCCAGTGCTATTTTCTGCCGGAGGAAAGCCGCGAAGCCCGCTATGAGGCCGTGCGCAAAAAGTTCATCGTCGTGAGCAACACGAATCGGGAAAATTTTCTTCCGGCGTTCCGGCAGCACGTCGCGGGCGAACCGGACTGCCTGTTTTTGCCCGCCAAACGCTATGGAAAGCGCAGCCTTTCGGGTGATTTGATGACGAGCGAAGCCGCGCGCGCCGATCTTTTGGCGTTTCTGACCCGCTAAGGGCCGTTCGTTTCAGGCGGCAGGCGAATTTTCAAACGGTTTCAAAAATTTTCAGCAAAAAAGACGCCCTGCCCGGCGTCTTTCTTTAGAAGATTTTCTTTAGAAGTCTTTTTGAAATTTTGCACTTGAAAAAAAGTTTCAGGCCGCGGCCTTCTGCTTTGCGCCCCGCCGGTCTTTCCAGATGCACCAGACCGTGATGGTCACGATGACGATGCCGCCGCCGATCAACGCGAACATTCCCGGCGCTTCCCCGTCAAACAGGTAGACCCAGACGGGGTTGAGCACCGGCTCGATGCTGCTGATGAGCGAGCACATGAGCGGCGGGCAATCCCGCACCGCGACTGCATACAGAAGATAGGGGATGCCCAGCTGCACCACGCCCAGCACAAGAATGCACCCAAGGGCGGGAAGTGTCACCGGCGTGTCATAGAAAAGCGCCATGGGAAGCCCCGCCAACGCCGTGATCCAATGGCCGATGAGGATGCCGCTGATGCGGGATTCGTCGTCCGTCCGGCCGGTGATGAGAAACATCGCCGCCATGCAAACGCCCGCCGCCACGGCGATGCCGCTGCCCAGCAGGCCCTCCGCGGAAAGCTGGTCAAAAAAGAACAGCACGATGCCGCCCAGCGTCACCAGTACGGCCGCGCCGTCCTGCCAGCAGCACTTTTCCCGCAGAAACAACAGGGAAAACAGCAGGATGAAGGCCGGAGACGTGTATTGGAGCACGATGGCGTTGGCCGCGGTGGTCAGCTTTGTAGCGGTCACAAAGCACAAAAACAGCCCCGCTTCGCACACGCCGCCCAGCACAGACGCCCTGTTCCAGCGGATTCTCATGCGCTGTTTTTTCAGATAGAACAGCACGCACAGCGACGAGATCAGACTGCGCGCCCCGGCGATCACCATGCCGTTCCATGGGATCACCTTGATAAAAATGCCGCCCGTGCTCCACAGCGCCGCGCACAACAGCATCAGCCCCGCCGCGCGCCGCTGCCGGTCATTGTTCGAACCTGCCGTCATAACTTCTCTTCCCCCGTTTTCTTCTATAATTTAACTCATCGCGCTTACTCAATGCGCTCCATGCGGCGAGCTTCCGCAAAATTTCCCGAATTGCTCCGCTGATTTCACAAAAGATTTTTTTGTTTTCGTGTCAGCCTCCGAACACGCAAGCCCGTGCTTTTCACACGCTTTTCTTTCAAAGGACAGCCGTCCCTCTTTTCTCAGTTTTCCAATTTGGAAAATTTCAAAAAATTTCAAACGTTCGGCCCGTTCCCGGCTGGCAGAAATTCTATTTTCCTTTCAAAGCGTCAAAAAGCGCTTTCGCCCTTCCGAAAAGCAGTTCCCTGCGTTTCTCTGCCAGACGCAATTTCCCTCGGAAAGCGCAGCGGCTTTTTCTACCAGTTTCAGCCGCGCTCAAACTCGTCTCACCGCGCCGCCGAAAAACTTTTTTGAAAAGCTTTCTTCTTTTATATTTTCGCCCGCTTTTCGATTCCCGCTGAACTTCTTCGAGAACGCAGCTTCCGCCCTTTCAAACCGGCAGAACGGAAACGCCAACGCTCCGCAAGATTTCTGTAATTTCAAAAGAAACAGCGCGTTTTTCATGCCGCCGCAAGGTTCTCTTTGCCTCTGTTTTCAAGCCGCGCCGCGCTTAAAAATCCCAGGTCGCGCCCTCGTAGCAGATGTCCAGCAGCTGCGCCTTCCAGCCGCCGGGGATGTTTTCGAGCGCCGCGCACATGCGCTGCAAAAACTGCCGGTAGTCCTTCTCGAGGAACGCAATCATGGTGGGGCCTGCGCCGGAGAGGCAGCAGCCCAGCGCACCGTTTTTCTCCGCCGCTTCGACGATCTGGTCGTAGCCGGTGATAAGCTCCTTGCGGTACGGCTGATGGAGCTTGTCGCCCAGCGCCGTGCGCACCAGCTCGAGCCGCCCCTGCGTCATGGCGCCCACCATGAGCCCGGCGCGGGACACGTTATAGATCGCATCGGAAAGCGTCACCTGCTTCGGAAGCACGGCGCGGGCTTTTTTCGTGGCCAGCGGGAAGTTCGGGACAAAAACGCAGCATTTCAGCTCTCTTGGCGGCTCGATATGGACATATTTGACCCGTCCGTTTTCGATCGCACCCACAGTCATGCCGCCGATGAACGTCGGAAGAATATTGTCCGGATGCCCTTCGATCTCCGCCGCCAGCGCGATCATGTCGTCGGTCGAAAGCGCGCCGCCGCTGATGATATTGGCCGCGATGATGCCGCCCACGACGCAGGCGGAGCTGGAGCCCAGGCCGCGGGTCTGGGGAATGCGGTTGATCTGGCGGATGCGCAGGCCGGGCATGGGCACTCCCGTGGCTTTGAGTCCAGCCTGAATGGAGCGGTAGATCAGGTTGCGCTCATCGGTGACGATTTTCTGGCCGTCTTCCTCTCCGGCGTCGATCTCCAGACCGGAGTCCGTGAGCTCAAACTGGATCTCGTTGTACATTTGCAGCGCCATGCCGATGCTGTCAAAGCCCGGGCCCATGTTGGCGGTCGAGCAGGGAGTTTTGATGGTGGGCATCTTTCTTCTTCCTCCGAATGATAAAAATAAAGTTCTTCCGGTCAAAACCGGCAATTTTTCTTTTCTTGAATTTTGATCGTTCGATTCTTCAGACGATCCGCTTTTTTAGCACCGCACAGAAAAAAACCGCCGGAGCAGTCTTTTCTCCATCCTGTAATCTACTGCGGCGCATTCTTTTCTCTGTCTAACATAATGCCACACCCGCCGCCTTCCTGCAACAGGAAGTTTGCTTTCCTGCATCCCGGCAATGATTGATTTTCGCTTTTCTCACAGGGCATACCGCTGCGCTGCCCGGCGTTTTCCTGTCCGCCCTGCTTTTCTCTCCGTGTTGCTCCCGAGAATCCCTTCGTTGTTTCAACGAAATTTTTCAAAGGCAGGCATCCCAATTCCAGTAAATGTGTCTGTATTTGACAAAATAAGAAGTGATCTTTTTCCTTGTTTATCAACCAATGCAGCGCCTGTCCGTTTGCAGCAACCCTGCCGCAGCAAACCGTCAAAAACTCTTTTCCGTTTTTTCTGTTCGTTTTTTCAGACTGCATTGCGTTGCCGCTGTTTTGCCAAACATTCTCCGCTTTCCTGCATTCCTCCAGCCTTTTCGCATATATCCAAAACGCCCAAAGCCCACCCGCCGGAGCAGATGGGCTTTTGACAGCGTATTGGAAACAACGGCTTATTCGTCGTCGTCCTCGAGATCCTTCTTTGCCTTCTCGATGATCTTGGCGGCGATGGGCGCAGGCACTTCGTCGTAGCGCTCGAATGCCATGGTGAACGAACCCCTGCCCTGCGTCATGGAGCGCAGGTCGGTGGCGTACTTGAACATTTCGGCATAAGGCACTTCGGCAACGACTTCCTGCAGTCCGCCGCCCAGGGGATTCATGCCCAGAATACGGCCGCGGCGGCGGTTCATATCGCCGATCACGTCGCCCATGTAGTCGTCCGGAACGACCACTTTGTAGCAGTAGATGGGCTCGAGCAGCACGGGCTGAGCTTCGGCGCAGCCCTTCTTATAGGCCAGACGGGCAGCCGTCTTGAACGCCATTTCGTTGGAGTCCACGGGATGATAGGAACCATCGTACAGCGTGCAGCGGACGTTGATCATGGGATAACCGGCCAGAACGCCCTTGTTGACCGCTTCGCGCAGGCCCTTTTCCACCGCGGGGATGAAGTTCCTCGGCACAACGCCGCCGACGACCTTATCGACGAACTCGAACTCGGTGGAACCGTCGAAAATGGGCTCGAACTCGACCCAGACGTCGCCGAACTGACCGTGACCGCCGGACTGCTTCTTGTGGCGACCCTGCGCCTTGGCGCTCTTGCGGATGGTTTCGCGATAGGCAATGCGGGGATCGGCCAGCTGCGCTTCGACGTTGAACTTATTCTTGAGCTTGGCGCAAATGACGTCAAGGTGCATCTCGCCCACGCCGGAGAGCAGCATATCGCCGGTATCGGCGCTCTTTTCGAGCTTGAAGGTGCCGTCTTCTTCGGAGAGCTTGTTCAGGCCGCCAAAGACCTTGTCCTCTTCGCCGCGCTTCTTGGCGGTAACAGCCATGGAAATGGCCGGAGGCGCAAACTCGATCTTATCGAACACGACGGGGTTCTGCGCGTCGCAGAGGGTATCGCCCGTCGCGGTGTACTGGAGCTTGGCCAGCGCGCCGATGTCGCCCGCGCACAGGCTGTCGATGGGATAGGTCTTTTTGCCGAGCATATAGTAGACCGTACCGATCTTTTCAGACTTTTCGGCGTTGGCGTTATAGATGGGCGTATCCACAGCCAGCTTGCCGGAATAGACCTTCACGAGGGAGATCTTGCCGACAAAGTTGTCGGTAAGGGTCTTAAAGACCTGCGCGCTGAAGGGCTCAGACGCGGAGCAGGTGCGCTTGACTTCGCTGTCGTCCCTGGGGTTCTTGCCAATCTTGGCCGCCGCCTCGTCCGGAGAGGGCATATAGTGGACGATATTGTCCAGCAGGCGCGGCACGCCCAGCTGGGGCGCAGCCGCCGTGCAGAACACGGGAGCCAGAGAACCGGAAAGGATACCGCTGCGGATGCCGGCAATGAGCTCTTCCTGCGTGAATTCTTCACCGCCGAAATATTTTTCCATCAGCTCTTCGCTGCTTTCGGCCGCGGTTTCGACCAGGATGTCGCGATAGTGATCCACTTCGGTTTCGAGGGAATCGGGGATCGGGACGCTCTTGCGGTTCTTTCCGTCAAACTGAACGCCTTCGAGCTTGATGATGTCCACATAGCCGACGAACTTTTCGCCTTCCATGATGGGCAGCTGAAGCGGCACGACGGAGGGGCCGAACTGCTCGCGCAGGGCGTCAAACGTCTTTTCGAAGTTGGCGTTTTCCGTATCCATGCGGTTGACGACGAACGCGCGGGGCAGATCGCGCTCCTTGCACAGCTTCCAGGCCTTTTCCGCGCCGACGGCCACGCCGGAAACGGCGCCGACCACGATCAGAGCGGAATCCGCCACGCTGAGCGTTTCGAGCACTTCACCCTCGAAGTCAAAATAGCCGGGGGCATCGATGACGTTGATTTTATGATCCATCCACTCGATGGGAGCC
>JAEYFO010000172.1 GCA_023402915.1 Bacillota bacterium
GGCCAGCGCCACGCCCGGCGCCACAAAGCGCGCCTCCCGCACGACGGCCGCCCGGTTGTTGTAGGTGTCGATGTCGTCCTGCCGCAGCTGGCGCACAAAGGCCGAATCCGCGCCGCAGCGGCGCAGATAGCCCGCCGCCTCGAACGTGCGCGCCCCCGCGCCCACAGCAAAGTTCTTCGTGTCCACCATCATGCCCGAAAGCAGGATGGAGCTTTCAAACGAAGAGGGACGCACCTCCGGCGTGAAGTACTGAAGCGTTTCCGCCACCAGCTCGCAGCAGGAGGAGGCCGCCGGTTCGGTGTATTGCAGCGTCGCCGAGCGGAAGGACTCCACGCCGCGGCGGTGATGGTCGATCAAAACGAAATTGCCCGCCAGAGGAAGCAGCTCCGGCGCCGGGGTGGAATCGGGGCGCTGGGTGTCCACCACCACCAGCAGGGAATCCGCGCCGCACCGCTCCCGCGCCGCTTCGGGCGTAAGGATCAGCCCCTTGTATTCCTTGCGGCTGTTCAGTTCGGACAAAAAGGGCGAAATGGTCTCGTTCGGCCCTTCGAGCACGATGTGCGCCGTTCTTCCCACGGCCATGGCGCAGCGGACGATGCCCATCGCCGCGCCCATGCAGTCGAAATCCGCCCGCTTGTGGCCCATGATGAAGATCCGGCCGCTCTGCGCCATGAGGCTCGAAAGCGCCCGGGCAAACACGCGGGTCTTGACGCGGGAATAGCGCTCGCCGCCCTGCCCCTTGCCGCCGTAAAAGGCGTAGCGGTCTCCTTCGCGCACGACGACCTGATCGCCGCCCCGGCCGAGCGCCAGCTCCATGGCCTGCTGGGCGCAGCGGTTGGATTCATACAGCGTCCCCGCGATGCCCACGCCCATGGAGATCGTCACGGGGACCGCGCCGGAGGTCTTGATCTCGCGGATGGTATCGAGCAGGTTGAACTTGCGCTTCTCCAGCTCCATGAGCCGTCCCCGCTCCAAAATGACCAGGTATTTTCCCTGTTCGTACCGGCGGCACACGCCGCCCGCCGCCCGGACGTATTCCGCGAGCGCCTGCTCGGCGCTGCGCGCCGCTTCTCCGGAGGCCTCTTCCAGCTCGTCGTAATTGTCGATCTGCACATAGGCGATGGTCGAAAGGGCGCTCTGGTATTTTTCCCGGCTTTCGACCGCTTCGGTCTTTTCCAGAAGGTAGACAAAGCACTGCTTTTTGACCGTTTCGCCCTCTTTTTCATAAAGGGGCAGGGCGTAAAGGTCGGCCACCTGATCCCCCAGCCGCACTTCCATCAGGTTTTTCGGATAATGGGGGTCAAATTCCCGCAGCACCTCGGCCAGATGCCGGTCGGAGAGCAGCCGCTCATAGGCGACGTTGCGCCAGAGGGTCTTTCCGCCGTCGTCAAAGAGCGCCATGGGCACGCCCATGCCGTCCGCAATGCGGAAAAACACGTCCTCGGGCGAGCGCCGGCGGGACTGCGGAACGGAAAGCAGCGCGCCTTCCGTTTTCTGCGGCGCGCCGTCCGGCTTTTTTGGCACGAACGCCGTCCACAGCGCGCAAAGCAGCGCCGCAGCCGCCAGCACCCAGCCGCCCCAGGGCGGAAGATGCGGCGCAAGGAACGCCGAAAGCACTGCCGTCAACCACAGCGGCAGCACGCGGATCAGCTCAAAGCGATGTTTCAATGATAACCCCTCTGATAACCCCTTGATGTTTCGCGCCCGCCGGGCAGGCGCGCAGCCATTGGCTTCCGCTTCTGACTGTTGCTTTTCCGGCCGGGAAGCGGCTTCTCCCCGCCCGTTTTTCTGTTTTTATTTGGGAAGAACGCCCGGCGCTTACGCCTGCGTTCCGCCGCTTTTCCAGCCGGGCGGCGGCAGACGCCTGCGCAGCTGCAAAAAGTCCTCCATCACGGCCAGCAGCATCAGCGTGCTTCCGGCCAGCGCCACAATGGCCAGCAAAACCACGACGCGAAACACCGGATGGAGCCGCGACCGCCCGAGGAAGAACCACACGACCGCCAGCCCTTGCACGGAGTACGTCCCCAGCAGCATCAGCTCAACGGCCAGCTTGACCGGCCCGGCATATTGCCAGCCCAGCGCCTCTGCGCCGAGCGCCGCCAGCATCAGCAGCACGCCGCCGAGCAGATAGCCCCGCGGCATCCGCCACATCGAAAAGGGGGGCACGCGGTAACGGAGCTTTTTCCGGGCGAACATCGAACCGGCGGCAAAGCCCAAAAGCCCTGCGGCCATGGCCGTTACCAGCAGCACGCCCGGCACCATTTCGGCATAGGAGGCGGCCAGCTCCGCGCGGATGGCCTGCGCGGCGGACACATCGTAGCCCACCGTCCGGTAGGACTGCTCCAGCGCGTTGAGCAGCGCCGGGTCGGCCGTAAAGACCTGTTCGAGCACTTCCCTTCCGCCGATGGCCACCCCCGCAAAGAGGTTGGCCCAGGTGGAAAGCAGGCTCACGGCGCAGCAGCCGATGAGCGCGTCGAGGGCGCGTCCGGCCTTTCGAAACACCAGCCAGCCGCCCAGGCCCGCGACGGCAGCCAGCGCCGCCATGGGGAAAAACGCCGCGCCGAACACCAGAAAGCCCGGCGCAAAAAACGCCGCCAGCGCGCAAAGCAGTCCGGGGCAGAACGAGAGCGCCGCAGCCGCGCAAAACGCCGCCGGCAGCAGCACCGGAAGCCCCAGCGGCAGCCCGTACCACACCGCCAGAAAGGCGGCCAGTCCCAGACCCAGCCCGCCGAGCAGCTCCCCGATTTGTCGTTTGTTCAATCCGTTGTTCCTTTCTTTGAAAAAGAGAACGGGGCAAGCCTTTGGGCGCTTTGCGCCCCGTCCGCTTCTCTTTCGTTGGAAGCCTTCTCTTTTGGAAAAAGCCTTTTCGCTTTGAGGAAAGCCTTCTCTCAAAGCCGTTTGAAAATTTCTGAGAAAACGCTTAGCCACTGCGCCGGGCGTATCTTTCAGCCCGCCACAGAGTTTTACATTTTATTATAGCACGCTTGACGCACGCTGTCACGGCTTTCGGCTGTGCGCAAGCGGCTGAACGGCGGTTTTTCGGCGCTTTTACAGCGGCGCTGGGCGCGCCGGGTTTCCTTTTTTCAAAAGCGCTACGAAAGGTTTCCCAAAAAAGCGCGGCTCCTCCCGTTATGGATCGCTCGGCTTTGTG
>JAEYFO010000228.1 GCA_023402915.1 Bacillota bacterium
CGTTCCGCATCATAAGCAAGCCCCTGGGGTCCATCCTGTTGAGAGCCGTCCGCTTCCCTCCCGCCCTGTCCGGAGCGCCGCAGGATTTCTTTTCAGGATTTCTTTTCAGGATTTCTTTTCAAAACTTCTTCAGGAAGAAAACACCCCTGCTCTCTCACAGCATCCCCCGCTTTTTTCTGCCGCGCGCTTCTTCCAAAACGCAAAAACGGCCGTCCCTCCGGCCGCTATGCATGGCGCTTATTCCGCCTGTTCCGATTGCTCCGCAGGCAAACGGATGGTAAAGACGGAGCCTTTCCCCGGCGCGCTCTCCACGTCCACCGTGCCGTCGTGCGCCCGGACGATGCCCCAGACGATCGAAAGCCCCAGCCCGGTGGAGTTCTTTTCCCGCACCAGCTTGCCCTGATAATATCGCTCGAAGAGCTTCTCCCGATCCTCCGGCACAATGCCCGGCCCGTCGTCCGCCACGGAAAAGCAAATGCTCACGCCTTCCTTTCGGACGGCAAAGGAAACGTGTCCGCCCTCCGGCGTGAACTTGACGGCGTTGTCGATCAGGTTTTCCACCGCCTGCATCAGTCGATAGGAATCGCCCACGAGCGTCAGCCCCGGCTGGATTTCGCCGGCAAAGGCGATGTTCTTTTTTCCGGCCAGGGCTTCGCCGTTTTGCACCAGGGGCACGCAGAACGTGTCCAGCCGGATGCGGAATTTTTCAAACCGCACGCCGCCCTCTTCCAGCTTCGCCAGAAAGAACAGCTCTTCCGCCATGTGCTCGAGGGTATCGAGCCGGTTTTTGAGCGTGTCCAGCCGGACGGAGCTTTCCGCGTCCGCCGGTTCGATCATCTCCGCCGAGCCCTGCGCCGTAAAAATGGGCGTGCGCAGGTCGTGGAAAATGTTGACCATCATGCCGTGCTTTCGTTCCTGCTCCAAGACCAGCTGCTCGTTTGCTTCCCGCAGCTCGCTCGTGCGGGCGGCCACCTGCGCATCCAGCCCCTGATTGAGCGTTTCCAGCCGTTCGGCCAGACGGTCCACTTCGTTGAACTTTCGCGCGAAGCGGTCGTTGACCACGATCATGCTGCCGAGCACAAACAGCAGCCCGCTGAACTGCGGCAAGTAGTAATAATACAGCACCGTGGGAGAAAGAATACCGGACACATCGACAATGAGCCGGTGATAGACCCGCAGGGCTTCCCGCGCCGCGCACAATATGGAAAAGGACAGCGCGCAGGGTACTTTTCTGCGGCAGCCGTCCGCGCAGGCCAGCGCTGTCGGCGCCACCAGCAAATAGGCCAGCTGATTGCCCAGCCAATAGCCCCCCAGCTGATAAAGCGCCCAAAGGAGGGCCGTTCCGCCCAAAATTCCCTGCCAGCCGATGAGCCACGTCCACCGTTTGGGCAACCGCACGTCCATCAGGCGGACGGAAAGCGCCGCGCAGAACACCACGCGGAAATACCGCACCGGCTCGGAGATGTTCTTTGCCCCCGCAAGGCTCAGGCTCGAATTGGACAGCGCCGACGCCAGCGCCACCACCGCCAGCGCCCCGATGAGCAGCAGATAGTTTTCGCTGCGCTTTTTGAAATAAAGCGACAGGCTGTAAAACACGATGAGCACGTAAACGCCCACCGTCGCCATGTCCGCGCCGTAAGCAAGGTGCATGGCGCGCCCGGTGTTTTCCGCCGTGCCGAGAAGCACCCTGTCGCGCACCTGCATGCTGCTTTCCACGATACGAAGCCGCAGCTTTCCCCCCTGCGCCTGCGGCAGCTCCACCCGCTGCGTCCGTTCGTAGTTTTTTTCGCTGTCGTAGGAATAAATTTCTTCCCCATCGCAAAAAAGCGAAAAGGAATTCATGTCGCAAAAGACCAGCGCCAGCGGTTCGTCAAAGTTTTCCGGCAGCGCAATGGTAAATTCCCCGCCGGAAAGCTCCTTCCATCCGGTGAGCACATAGCTTTTCTCCGCGACGTCCGCCGAAAGCGCGCCCCCTGCCGCCAGCGTCCGCGTGCCGCTGCCCGCCCACAGGCACAGCACCAGCACCGCCGCCATGACGCCGAAAAAGAACCACAGCCAACGGATCCCCTTGCGCATTTTTTCTCTCCCCGTTACAATTTAACCAGCTTCTATTCTATCACAGGAGGCGAAAAAACGACATGGCCCGCATTCTCCTTGTGGAGGACGACTCCGCTCTGTCGGAAATTATCCGCTTTTATCTGACGAAGGGCGAGCGCCCGTATGACGTTACCTGGGCGCAGACCGCGCAGGAAGCCCTCGAGGCCGCGCCCAAGGGCTTTGATCTGATCCTGCTGGACATCATGCTGCCCGATCTGGACGGCCTTTCGCTCTGCACCCGCCTGCGCCGGATCCTCTATTGCCCGATCATCTTCATCAGCAGCCTGGACGACGACGATACCATCGTGCGCGCGCTCCATCTGGGCGGCGACGATTATCTGGCCAAGCCCTTCAAATGCCCCGTGCTCCTTGCCAAGATCGAAGCGCACCTTCGCCGGGCGCAGGGCGGGATGCTGCCGCCGGAAATTCTTGAAGCGGGCGAGCTGCGCCTGAGCGTCAACGACCATACCGTCGAAAAAAACGGCGAAGCAATCTATCTTTCGCCGACGGAATTCCAGATCCTGCTGTTTTTCATGGCGAACCGCGGCCGCGTCGTCGATCTGGAGGAGGTCTATCAGGCCGTCTGGCAAAAGCCCAGCCTGGGCGATGTGCGCACCGTGCCCGTCCACGTGGGAAACCTGCGCAAAAAGATCGAAGATTCTCCCGCCGAGCCCCGCTATATCAAAACCGTCAAGCGCATCGGCTACCGTTTTGACGGCGGCGAATAACGCGCCTCTCCGGCCTGCCCGAACAGGGGCGGGCCATTTTTTGCGGTTGGACTCTCTGTTTTGCGGCGCAGGCGGCCGGGGATTCGAAAATTACGAAAATCGGAAGCGCTTTGCAAAGTTCAAGGTTGAACGGAGTTCCCGGCTCCTCTCTTTTCAGGCTTCTTTCTTTTCAGCCCGCCTTTTTGGAAAACACCTGAAAAACGCCGCTGCCGCTCTTTCGTTATGCCCGCCGCATGTTTGAAAAAATCAACAACACTCCATACCTCTCTTTTCTGCAAAACTCGCCGCGCTTTCTGCTGTCCGGCAATTTTCCATTCGACTCGCACCCGATCTGCATTGGAGTTTCCATACTTTGTTCCTTCTCTTTGGGAAAAGTCCCTGCGTAAACTTCCCTCTTTTCGGGCATCCTGTCAGAAAGCAAATTCTTCGGACAGCATCGGCCAAAAATTTCGTTTTACCGTTGACAGCCTGCCCGGGGATATGCTAAAATCCAATTAGTTAGCATAAGCTAACGAAGTGGGGACAGAAAGCGGTTTCATCCCTTTTTCTTCTCCCTGACAGTTAGCAGGCGCTAATCCAGGAAGGAACTACGATGTGCGAAAAGTTTGAGCAGACGCTGGCCTACCACTGCGCCCCCACCCTCGCGGGCATCAAGCCGGCGAGCATGGTTTCGCTCCCCGCGAAGGATTACGACGACCCGGCGGCCCTTTTGGCGGAATACGGCGCGCTGTTTTCCCGCCGCGGCATTTGCTTTGAGGTACTGTGTCAGTGCCCCCGCCGGACGCTTTTGCTGGTGTACCGGCCCGCGCTGCTTGCCGCAACCCTTCGTGCGCCCATGGCGCGGGCGCTGCTGCGGCGAACGGGCTATCCGCCCTTCGGGGCGCTCCCGGAGCAGCTGGCCTTTTTGCGGCGGCGCATGGAGCAGGAGGACTTTCCGCATGAGATCGGCCTGTTTCTGGGCTATCCGCCGGAGGACGTGGCGGCGTTTTCCGTCCATCACGGCGAAAACTACAAGCTTTGCGGGCACTGGAAAGTCTATTGCGACGAAGAATCCGCCCGCCGCTGTTTCGCACGCTACGACCGCTGCCGTGCGGCGCTGTGCCGCAGGCTTTCCCATGGATGCTCGCTTTCGGAGATTTTCCCCGTGGCTTAAACCAATCTTCGCTTGATTTTTTCTTTACAGGAGGAAAGACTCATGAGTAAAGTTGCTGTTATCTACTGGTCCGGCACCGGTAACACCGAAGCCATGGCCAGCGCCGTTGCCGAAGGCGCCCGCACTGCCGGCGCCGAAGTGACCCTGGCAAGCGTTGCGGACATCAACGCCGCCGGCGCCGCGCAGTACGACCATCTGGCGCTCGGCTGCCCGGCCATGGGCGCGGAAGTGCTGGAAGAGGACGAATTTGAGCCCTTCTTCACCGAACTGGAAAGCAGCCTTTCCGGCAAGAAGCTGGCGCTGTTCGGCTCTTACGGCTGGGGCGACGGCGAATGGATGCGCAACTGGCAGGATCGCTGCACCGCGGCGGGCGCTGCGCTTTGCGGCGAAGGCCTGATGGTCAACGGCGAACCGGACGGCGACGCCATCGCCGAATGCCAGGCGCTGGGTAAGGCCATCGCCGAAGCCTGAGGAAGCCTGCGTCCCCCACCCTCCCTCGAAAACCCTCTTTTGCCCTCTCTATCTCTTTTCCAAAGGCCCGGATGGCTGTTCGTCCGGGTCTTTCCTTTTGCGCAGGGATTCTTTCAAAAAATCCTTGAGCGCAAACACCCCGCACAGCAGCGCGGCCGAAAACGCGATCGAAAGCGCCATGGGTTTCCCTCCCTTTTTCGGAATTTTGCAAGGTGTTCCCCTTTCCTCCGGAGCTACGGCTCGCCGGGGACGCTTTCCCCCTTCGGCGCACAGATCTGCCCGCATCCCCTCTCTCTCCGGGGCGCATAGTGCCCTTTGGGGCACACGGTACCCTCCGGGGCCACGGTACCCACTGGGGCACATGGTACCCTCCGGGGCACATGTACCCTCCGGGGCACACGGTACCCTCTGGGGCACACAGCAGGAACCGTATGCGGCCTTGTCAACTACTATAAGTATTGTATGCGCGAAACGGACTTTTGGTTTTTGCCCGCCGGAACAATCCCCTCCACCTGCGGCACGGTTGCGCGCTTTTTGCGCTCGTTTTTCTTCACGGGGCGGACGATCCGAAATTTTTCTCTTTGATTCCGGTTCAACAACCTTCCGCTTTCATGATATAATATCTTCACAAAACAACGTGCGCTTTTGCATTTTGCCGTATTTTGTCTGTTTTTTCATCGAAAATCCACCAAAAGCGCCCAGTTTACCAAAGGAGGAGTCTGATGTCTCAGTTCACCAAAAAAGCGATCATCGCATCGTTTCTCCGGCTGCTGGAAGATCGTCCGCTCGACAAGATCACCGTCAAGGACATCATCGAGGACTGCGACGTGAGCCGCGGTACGTTTTACTATTATTTTCCCGACATCTACGCACTGGTGGAAACGGTGTTTGAAGAGGAATGTGCGCGCCTGCTCAAGGAAAATCCCATCGGCGATTCTTCCTGGCAGGAAGGGTTTCTCAAGGCGACGGAGCTGGCCAAAGCCAGCAAGCGGCGGCTCTATCACGCCTATAACGCCATCAACCACGAAAAGATGGAGGAATACCTCTATCAGGTGGTGTATCACCTGCTGTTTACCTACGTCGAGCAGCAGGCGCAGGGACTTTCCGCCGCGAAGCGGGATCAGGAGCTGGTATGTATGTTCTACACCAACGCACTGGTGAGCCTTATCAGCCGCTGGATCAACCACGGCA
This sequence comes from Bacillota bacterium, assembly GCA_023402915.1. Classification (GTDB taxonomy): domain Bacteria; phylum Bacillota; class Clostridia; order Christensenellales; family CALWSW01; genus JAEYFO01. The sequence goes on from JAEYFO010000228.1 coordinate 5,641, forward strand.
TGAAGGAGGACGCCGCCGAGTACATCCGCGAACTGGGCCGGCTGTTTTCCGGAAACATCCGCACGGTGCTGGAGCGTTGCAGCCAGCCGTCCACCGAAAAAAACTGACAGTTCCCGTCCGCCGTCCAAAAACCGACAAACCCGTCCCTTTGAACAAAAATCAGCCAATGCTCCGCCCTTGTGCAAAAATTGCACAGGGGCCTTTTTGTATCCATGGCGCGCCCGTTTGCGCGGGTCTATACTGAATGCAGTTCACAGGAGGTGTGCAATTATGATGGACTTTATCAAACGGACCAAATGGGCTTACATTATCGTTTCCTGCGCCCTGATCGTGTTCGGGCTGTGCCTGGTGATCTGGCCGAACACGTCGGCTCAGGTGATCTGCGTGGCGCTGGGCATTCTGCTGGCGCTGTTCGGCGCGGTGAAACTCTTCGGCTATTTCAGCAAGGATCGCTTCGGTCTGGCGTTCCAGTTTGACTTTGCGCTGGGCATCATCACGCTGGTCGCCGGCATTCTGGTGCTGCTGCATCCGGCCGCCATCGTCAATGCGCTGCCCATCGTGCTGGGCGTGTTCATTCTCATCGACGGCGCGTTCAAAATCCAGACTGCCATCGACGCCAAGCGCTTCGGCCTCTCCGGCTGGTGGGGCATTCTGGCGCTGGCGCTGGTGAGCTGCGCGTTCGGCCTGCTGCTGGCGCTCAATCCCTTTGAAGGGGCGGCGGCGCTGGCCATTCTGCTGGGCGTGTCGCTGATGGTGGACGGCATCCAGAACCTGATCGTTGTGATCTACACCGTCCGCACGGTCAAGCAGATCCGCAATTCCGACATTGAAATCGACCTGTAAACACGGCAAAGCGAGGGAAAAAGTCTTATGGAAAAATTCTCAAATGCGGTGGTGCGGCATCGCCGCCTGATCGCGATCATCGCCGTGGCGCTGCTGGTTCCCGCCTTCCTCGGCATGGCGGCCACCCGCATCAACTACGACATGCTCGACTATCTGCCCGACGACATGGAAACCGTCATCGGGCAGAACATCCTGATGGATCAGTTCGGCAAGGGCGCGTTCTCGTTCGTGGTCGTCGAGGGGATGACCGACCGGGAAGTGTCCGCGCTCAAGGCGCAGATCGAGCAGGTGGAGCACGTGGACACCGTACTGTGGTACGATTCGCTGCTCGACGTCTCCATTCCCAAGGAGCTGCTGCCCGATAAAATTTACGATGCGTTCAACAACGGCGACGCGACCATGATGGCCATTTTCTTTGACACGTCCACCTCTGCGGACGCCACCATGGAGGCCATCACCAACATCCGCGCCCTGACGCAGAAGAAAGCCTTCGTCTCCGGCATGTCCGCGCTGGTCACCGACCTCAAGGCCCTGTGCGAGCGGGAGGAGCCGATCTACGTCGGCCTTGCGGTGCTGTTTGCCTGCGTGGCGATGATGCTCCTGCTGGACAACTGGCTGGTGCCGTTCGTGTTCCTTGCCAGCATCGGCATGGCCATCCTCTATAACCTCGGCACGAACCTGTTCCTCGGCGAAATTTCCTATATCACCAAAGCGTTGGCCGCCGTGCTTCAGCTGGCCGTCACGATGGACTATTCCATCTTCCTGTGGCACAGCTATTGCGAGCAGCGGGAACTGGGGCTGGACGACGAACCGGCCATGGCAAAGGCCATTGCCGCGACCATCACGTCCGTAACGGGCAGCTCCATCACCACCATCGCCGGCTTCTTCGCGCTGTGCTTCATGAGCTATACCATGGGCCTTGACCTGGGCCTCGTGATGGCCAAGGGCGTGCTCATCGGCGTGATCGCCAGCGTGACGCTGCTGCCTGCGCTGATCCTGCTTTTGAAAAAGCCCCTGGCAAAGCTCCATCACCGCAGCATCCTGCCCAGCATGGACGGCCTTGCCCGCTTCGTGACGAAGCACTTCATCCCCATCCTGATCGTGTTCGTGCTGGTGCTCGTTCCCGCTTATTACGGCTACAGCCGCACAGGCGTGTACTACGACTTCTCCAAGACCCTTTCGGAAGAGAGCGGCCTTGACCCGGAGGACATCCCCTTCAGCACCGCCAACAAGAAGCTCGAAGAATACTTCGACGTGGCGACGACGCACATGATCCTGTGCGACGCTTCCCTGCCCGCAAAGGACGCTTCGGCCATGCTCAATGAAATCGAAGCGGTGGACGGCGTCAATTACGCGCTGGGCGTCAACTCCGTCCTCGACGGCACCATTCCGGAGGACTTCCTGCCGGACGATACGCTTTCCGCCCTCAAATCCGGGGAGTATCAGCTAATCCTCATCAACTCGGCCTATACGGTCTCCACGGACGAGGTCAACGACCAGATCGAAAAGATCAACACGATCCTCAAAAGGTACGATCCCGACGGCATGCTCATCGGCGAAGCGCCCTGCACGAAGGATCTGATCGAAGTGACCGACCATGACTTCGACGTGGTCAACGCCATCTCCATCGCCGCGATCTTCCTGATCATTCTGGTGGTTCTGCGCTCGCTGTCCCTGCCGGTGATCCTGGTGGCCGTCATCGAGTTTGCAATTTTCATCAACCTGGGCATCCCGTATTACACGGGCGTGACGCTTCCGTTCATCGCGCCGATCTGCATCACGACCATTCAGCTGGGCGCGACGGTGGACTACGCCATCTTGATGACCACCCGCTACAAGACGGAGCGTTTGGGCGGCCTTTCGAAGCGCGACGCTGTGACGAAGGCGCTTTCGACCTCCATTCCTTCCATCCTCGTAAGCGCGCTGGGGTTCTTCGCCGCCACGTTCGGCGTGGCCGTCTACTCCAACATCGACATCATCAGCTCCATGTGCAGCCTGATGGCCCGCGGCGCGCTGGTGAGCATGCTCTCCGTCATCTTCGTGCTGCCGTCGCTATTGATGCTGCTCGATAAGCTCATCTGCGCCACGACCGCCAAGATGCGGCGCCTGAACCATCATTCGAATTCGAAAACGATTGCGGAGGCATCGAAATGAAAAGCATCCTTTCTGTCAAAAAGCTGACGGCAATTCTCCTTGCGGCGGCGCCGCGGCGGAACCGGAACAACGCGCCGCGCCCGCCGCAGCGGCTGCGGCGCCCGAAGCGCCCGTGGCCGAGCAGCTGCACGCCACCGGCAATTCCATGGAAAAATCCGAAACGGTCTATGTGTTCTGCGGCACGGACGGCGGCGTTTCGAACGTCATCGTCAGCGACTGGATCAAAAACGGCCTCCGTCAGACCAGCATTGCGGATCAGACGACCCTGAGCGACGTGACCGTCGTCAAGGGCAACGCCACCGTCTCCGCCGGTGCAAACGGCGCAACCACCTGGAACGCGGACGGCGTGGACG
>JAEYFO010000232.1 GCA_023402915.1 Bacillota bacterium
GATTTAGAAAAACAGGCGCTTTGGCGCGGAAAGGGAACAGCATGGAACGGACAAAAGCCCTTTGGGACACGGCGCAGCAGCTGGCGGCGCTTTTGAAAGAAGAACCGGCGGTCGTGCGGTTTTCGGAAGCGAAGGCGGCGCTCGAAGAGGACGGGCATGGCCGGGCGCTGGTGGAGAGCTTCAACGCGCTTCAGCGCCGGGCGCAGGTGGAAAGCGTCACCCGGGGCGCGGTCAGCGAGGAGCTGGCGGCAAAGCTGAGCGGATTGTATGCCGCCATCGAGCAGTCCGACGCGGCGGTGGAGTATCTGCTGGCGCAAAGCGCGCTCCACGGCCTTGTGGGGGAGCTGTACGCGCTTCTCGGCACGGCGGCGGGCGTGGAAGCCGGTTTTCTGGAGGAATAAAAAAGAAATGCGCTGCCTCTGCGCGGAGGAAAAAACAAGCCGCTGCGGCGGGCGCTTGCGTCAAAGCGGGCGGTGAGGGTATAATGAAAGAAACCCCCATGGCTTTGCAGTATTCCATTCGATGAGTTGGACGGGGCAAAGCGCCGTCCGGCAGCGGCCCTTGGCGGCTCTGCGGGAACCATTTCAACAAAAAGGAGGACTTCCTCTTTGGCAAAAATTTTCTGGCGGCGCGATGCGGAAAACGAGCAGCCCCGCTCCGGTTTTTTTCAGTCCAAAGCATGGCGGGCGCTGCGTCCGGCGGCGATTTTTCTTCTGAGCGCCGCGCTGGTGGCCATCGTCGTGCTTTCGGGCTACAATTTTCTGATGAACCATTTCTATCGTCCAGTCGACCCGCAAAACACCGCGCCCGTCACGGTGGAGATCAAGGGCGGTTCGTCCGTGAGCGCCATTGCCCGCGTGCTTTATGACGAGCAGGAGGACGGCGAGCCGGGCGAAAACCAGCTTATCCGAAACAAGGCGGTTTTCAAGGTGTTCGTCGATTTCATGGGCCTTGGCAGCAAGCTCCGTTCCGGCAGCTATACCATGGACCGCACCATGACCATCCCGCAGATCGTCGAGCAGCTGGCCGCGGGCGACGGCAAGATCCAGCAGGTGGTCAAATTCACCCTGACAGAGGGCATGACCGTTGAAGCGATGGCGCAGTCGCTGGTGGAGCAGGGCGTTTTGAAGAGCGCGGAGCGCTTCCTTGAGCTGTGCAAGACCCGAAAGGGCCTGACCGGAAACGAGCTGATCTCCATCCCCGAGGACAGGGCGGCAGAGCGAAAATACGCCCTGGAGGGCTACCTGTTCCCCGATACATATGAGGTGTATGCCGGTTCGAGCGAGGAATCGGTCATCAACAGGCTGACGAACCGGTTTTACGGCATCATGTCGGAGGATTACATCCTGCGGGCGGAAGAGCTGAACATGACCATCGATCAGGTGGTGACGCTGGCTTCCCTCATCGAAAAAGAGGCAAAATCCGCCGATTTTACAAAGGTTTCCGCCGTGTTCCACAATCGTCTGGACGCGGGAATGCCCCTGCAGTCGGACGCGACGATCCAGTATCTCCTTGGCGAAAAGAAGCTGGTGTTCACGTCGGGCGAGCTGGCGACGGAATCCCCGTACAACACCTACAAAAATACCGGACTGCCCCTCGGCCCGATCTGCAACCCCGGCCGGGCGGCCATCGAGGCGGCGCTCTATCCCGACGAGGCATACCGCAAGGGCAAGTACCTCTATTTCTGTTTGAAAGAGCCGGAATCGGGCGAGCTGGCCTTTGCCAAAACGCTTGAAGAGCACAACGAGAACATCGCCCGCTACCGCGCCCTGTGGGTCGAGGCAGATCAGAATCAGGGGCAGTAACGGCGCGCACAAACCATTCGCCAAAACAGAAAATGCGGGCGGAATTTTCCTGTTGAATGGAGTTCCGCCCGTTTCAAAATCGGAAGGGGGAAACCGACATGCAGCAGGCGGAACTGCTCGCGCCCGCCGGAAATTTTGACCGGCTGCGCTTTGCGCTCCGGTATGGCGCGGACGCGGTCTATTGCGGCGGAAAGCAGCTGGGACTGCGGTCTTTTGCGGAAAATTTTACCATGGACGAGCTGCGCGCCGCGGCGGCGCAATGCCACGCGCTGGGCAAAAAGCTCTTCGTGACGGTCAACGCCTTTTTGAAGGACAGCGATCTGGGCTTTCTGGACGAATACCTGGACGCGCTGGGCGAAAGCGGCGTGGACGCGCTCATCGTGACCGACCCGGCCGTTATCATGACGGCGAAAAAGCGCATCCCGCACATGGAGCTGCACCTTTCCACCCAGGCCAACACGCTCAATTCCCGCAGCGCCGCCTTCTGGCACGAGCTGGGGGTCAAGCGCGTCGTGCTGGCGCGGGAGCTTTCACTCGAAGAAATTCGGGAGCTTCGGCAAAATACGCCCGATTCGCTGGAATTGGAAGCGTTTGTCCATGGCGCGATGTGCGTGTCCTATTCGGGACGCTGCCTGCTGAGCAACTTTTTGAACGGCCGGGAGGGCAACCGCGGCGCGTGCGTGCAGCCCTGCCGCTGGAAATACGAGCTGCGCGAGCAGGGAAAAGACGGCCTGTGGATGCCCGTGGAAGAGGACGGGCGGGGCACGTATTTTCTCAATTCCCGCGATTTGAACATGATCGCCCACCTGCGGGAGCTGCACGAAGCGGGCGTGTCGTCCTTCAAGATCGAGGGGCGCATGAAAACGGTGTTCTACGTGGCGGCGGTGACGAACGCCTACCGCATGGCGCTGGACGGGGCGCTGGCGGGCAGGCCGTTCGATCCGGCGCTCGAGGCCGAGCTGGAAAAGCTGCGCCACCGGCCCTATACGACGGGATTTTATTTCCCGGGCGCACAGACCGAGCAGACCACCGGCGACGATTATCCGCAGACCTATGATTTTGTGGCCGTCGTGCTGGAACAGGGCGCGGACGGCCGGGTGCTCGTGGAGCAGCGGAACCGGTTTTTCCTGGGCGACCGGCTGGAAGCGCTTTCGCCCGGCAGCCTTGGCCACCCCCTTCGCGTCCTGTCCATCGAGGATGAGGCGGGCCAGTCCCGCCAAAGCGCGCCCCACCCCTGCGAACGGCTGTGGCTGCGCGTGGACGCGCCCCTTTCGCCGGGCGATCTGCTCAGAAAGCAGTGCGCCGCACAAACGGTATGATCGTTCAAAACAGTTGTTCAAAAGGAGGAATTCCCTGCCGGAACACCGGCGGGGAATTGCCGTTTTTGGAGAAAAAGAAAAGGTTCGGGAAATATAAATATTCAGCAAATATTAAGAAAAATGATAAGGCGAACCGGGTGGGACATAGGGTGATCGATAGGAAAAATTTGGGAGAAGATGTAACCTTCAATAAAAACGTGAGGAAGAAGAAGCGGAAAAAGAATTTTGAAAGAAATGAGAACTGTTGTGAAGAAAAAAGAAGAAAACCAACAAAGCGGCTCATGTATAAGCATGATAGAAACAGTTGCGTCAAATAATAACAAAAATCCTGTGCTGCACAAAAGGCGAGACTGTATGGTCACAAAATCAGCATTGGTCTTGAAAAATGAAAGTGATATGTGACGAAAGGACAAAATGTGCGGAAATTTTTACGTTTTTTATATTGACAGCAGAAATGGGGAGGTTCATAATAATTTAAGAAACGATGCAGGGAAAGCGCGTGGCGCGCGAGCTGTCCCTGCGAATTTTCGAAAAGCTTTTTGACGAACAGCATATGCTGTTTGCGGGCGCAAGCCCGAAGGACTCCGAAGTTAAGGAAAAGAGGTTGGTTGCGCAATGAAAAGAAAGATGAAACGGTTGATCGGCCTGTTCGCGGTCGCAGCGCTGGTGTGTGCGCTGGCGACGACGGCTTTCGCTCTCAATATCGACGCGGGAACGATCGACAAGACCGTCGGCGACAGCGGCGTGTATTATCGTCTGCCCCGCCTGACGGATACCTGCGTTTGCGGCAACGTTCTCCGTGAGTTTATCCCGGATGCGGACGATTATACCAACATGCGGTATACCG
>JAEYFO010000293.1 GCA_023402915.1 Bacillota bacterium
ACAGAAAACGTTGGCAAACAGCGCTGCGGGAAACCGTTGGGGGAATAGGAGCGAAATTTGGGGGTGGAATTTGAGCGCAGAAAAATGGGGGAAAGGTGGAAAATGAAACGGGCCGGTTTTTTGAGACGGAAATTTGAATAGATAAATATGGATAAAAAGTTCTGTTTTGACGAAAAGGAAGAAGAAAATTAGTCAAAATTAGCCGAAAAGAGTTTGTCCACCGATGTTGGGAAAACAGGGGGCTGCGAAGCGACGGTTTTCAAACAAAACGGAGTTTAAGCGAAGAGAAAAGGAGCGGTTTTTCTGCACTTTCGCCACAGGCACGGCGTGATTGCGCTTGACCTGCTGATAGGCTTCCATCAGCTCGGACGCAACGTCTGCCGCCAAGTGGAACGAATGGGGAGAAAGACCCTTTTTCAAAGCGCCCAAACACAAAGCGCCGGAACGTGCGGCGCTCTGTGCGTTGCTTCGGTTGGCAAATGGACGGCCCTTTTTGCACGCCCGGAGCGGCGCGAGGGAAAACTGCCCGCGCACCGCAGCGTGCCATGGGGCAGGGGAAGCGTCCGCAACGTGCCGCGCGTCCCTGTTGCGTTCCCCCTAAGGGGTAGAGAAGTTTGGACGAGTTTGTCCGCAGCGTGCCGCGTCTCTCAAAGAGCAGGAGGATTCAGAAAGAATCGTCCGCAATGCGCTGTGCAGCCCGAAAAGCCGAGCGTTTTTGGGAAAATCCGCCACAGTACGCCCGCCGCGTGCTCCATTCCTTTCACACTGTGCGCTTTCGGGGGAAGGGATAGCGGAAAAAACGGGTTTTCTGAAACGTAAATTTACACAGTTGAAAGAAAGTTCTGTTTTGACGAAGAAGGCTTCATCGGTCAAAATTAGCCAAAAACTCATTCGGCAGCACCGGAAAGAGACGTTTTCCGCCGCCAACGGCGCAGTTACGGTTCAAACAGCGCGGAGGCCGGGGCGGAAGCGCCGCCGCCGGATTCGCCGCAGGGCGGGAGAGACAGCGTGAACGTCGCGCCTTTGCCGGGCGCAGTCTTGACGGAAAGGGTCCCTTCGTGCCGCCGGGCGATCTCGTAGGCGATGGAAAGCCCCAGCCCGCTGGATTTCCGGCTGTCCGCCAGCTTGCTGTGGTAATAGCGTTCGAACAGATGGGGCAGGTCCTCCGGCGCGATGCCGCTTCCCTGGTCGGCGACGCTCACAAGCACGCGGCCTTCCTGCTTCCGGACGGTCAGCGTGACAACGCCCTGCTCCGGCGAATAGGTGATGGCGTTGTCGAGCAGGTTTTCGATCGCCTGCCGCAGGCGGAAGCCGTCGCCGAGCACCACGCAGTCCGGCGCAATGTCGCAGTGGAGCGAGAGCGATTTTGCTTTGCCGTTTTCAAACCCGGCGGTCGCGATGGAACGGCACAGCGCGTCTACGCGCACCGGTTCGGACAGGAAGGTGATCTGCCCTTCCTCCAGCTTGGAAACGAGGAAGAGGTCCTCTGTCAGCTGGCGCGCCATTTTTAGCCGGTCGCGGATGATGCGGTGGAGCGCCGCGTCCTCCTCGGTGTGATCCTCCAGCATGTCGATGCAGCCCTGCACCGTAAAGAGCGGGTTTCGAAGGTCGTGGAAGATGTTTGTCATGATGCCGTGCTTTCGAAGCTGTTCCCCCTTGAGCTGCTCGTTCGTGTGGGAAAGCTGAATTTCCCGCTGCCGGACGCGGGCGTCCAGCTCGGAATTGAGGTGATCCGAGCGGCGAAACCGGCGGGAGAAGGTGTTCAAAATCACGATAAAGCAGGACAGCAGAAAGGGCACGTTTTCCAACAGCGCCACGCGCAAAAGGGGATTGAGATAGTGATAAATCACGCCGCGGCCCACCAGCGCGCCGTAAAGGCTGACGCTGCAGCTGCACGCATAGCCGAAAAGCAGCCCCAGCGTGCCCGGCTGGCGGACGGAATAGGCGATCGTGAGCGCGATCAGACCGGTCACGCTCGAGCAGAGCGCCGCCGCAAAATACGAAGAATCGTTGAACGGCGGAACGAACAGCAGCAGCAAAAGCAGCGCCGCCAGCCCGCCGCAAAGCGCCAGAACACTCCGGCGGGAGAGCCTGGGACGGTTGGCGGAAAACGACAGCAGAATGGACACGCAGCTGAACGCGCGGAACGCATGGCTGAACACGTTGGAAAAATTCCGCAGCGTGTTGGAGAGGCTGAGCGATTGCCCGAAAAGCTGAAGGTCGAGGGCGAAAAGCGTGGGCCGAATGGAAAGCAGCGCATAGAACGCCACGATCAGCAGGTATTTTTCGCTGCGCTTGGACAAAAACAGCACAACGCAGGCGAGAAAAACCGTCAGATAGAATCCGTAGAGAAAATTATAAAACAACGTTCCGGAAGAAAGAAGGCTGCTGCGTTCGCCGCAAAGATAAAAACTGAACCCGGTGCTTTGTCTGGTGCGGAGAAAAAGCGAGAGCCGGCCGGAATCCTTCCACAGCGAAGAAGGGAGCGAAACGCGGTACAGCCGGGAGTTGAAATCGTCGCGTTCCAGCGGGGAAATTGCGCCGCCGCATTCAAGCGAGAAAGCGGCGTTGGAATAGACCGTCAGCTCAAGCGAATCCATGGCGGCCGGCACGGAAAATTCCGCCGCATAGCCGCTGCGCTGCGCGTCGTAGCAGTCGAGATCGACGGCGTAAAGCCGGGTTTTCAGCTCCTCCGGCAGCACATCCCCGCTTTGAATGCGCGGAAAACGGGCGTTTCCGTAGACGAACGCGCCGGTAACGAGCGTCATCGTCAGAAAAAACAGCAAAACGGCGGCGAGTTTTCGCATGAGCAGCTCCCTGTGCCGAAACGCCCGGCATTGCCTGCCGTCCGGCTTTGTAGTATGCTGAGTATAAGCCCGCAAGGAGGTGTCTGTCAATTTGGAGAAGATCCTGCTCATCGATGACGACGAGGTCATCGCAAAAATCATCACGTATTATCTGGCGAAGGAAAACCACTATACGGTGTCCTGGGCGAAAAACGCCGGAGAGGGGCTGGCGGCCTGCAAAAACGGCTTTGACCTGATCTTGCTGGACGTGAAGCTCCCCGACGTGGACGGCGTGTCCCTGTGCGCGAGCCTGCGGCAGTATGTGGATTGCCCCATTTTGCTGATCTCCTGCATCGACGACGAAAAGGTCATCATCGAAGCGCTGCGAAACGGCGGCGACGATTATATCGTCAAGCCCTTTGACTGCGACGTGCTCATCGCCCGGATCGAGGCCAATCTGCGCCGCGCGGCCATGGGAAAACGAACCGGGGAGAGGGAACAGGCCGTGCTGCGGCAGCCGGGATTTTCCGTGGACGAGGTGCGCCGGTGCATCGTGCGGGGCGGGAAGGAGTTCTGTCTGACGCCGACGGAATACGAGCTGCTGCAATATTTCCTCAGCCACGACAATCAGCCCGCGGCGCTGGAGGAGATCTATCAGAATATCTGGCCGGGGCAGGCATACAACGACATGCGGGCGCTGGTGGTGCATATTTCCAATTTGCGCAAAAAACTTGGAGACTGCGAAAACGGCATGCGCTATCTCCATAACATCCGGGGCGTGGGGTATTATTATCACCCCGTCCGGGAGGACGCCTGAAGCGCGGCGCGTTTGATATGCACCTGCGGTTTTGAAAAAAACGTTGATCGTTTCTTGATAATCCCAAAATGTTTTCTTGATAGTTCTCTTAATATTGGAAGAAATTGAAAGGAAAATAGAAGAAAAAATGGAAAGCCGAACGGCCTTTGCGCGCTGTCCGGCTTTTTTTCTGCCCGAAAAGAGACGATTTTTACGGGAAAAACCATTTTTCAAAAACAAAAGACAAAGAGCGCGCCGCTCTGCTTGTGAAAATCTTAACTTTATCTTGCTGGAAGCGCAGAATGTATTTTTCTATACTGTTTTTGTAAGAAGGCGTCAAAGGAAAAGAAATTTTGATGCCGGAACGAAAAGGAGGAGAAGAACATGAAGCGAAACAAACAGACGATGCGCGGCATTGGCGCGTTGGCGCTGCTGCTGGCCATGCTGCTGGTTCTGAGCGCCTGCGCGGCCGCACCGCAGGCTGCCGAAGCGCCCGCGGCTGACGAGCCCCCTGCGGCGGCGGAAACTCCCGCAGCGCAGAGCGAAGAGAGCTGGGACGCCAGCTATGACGTGATCGTGGTGGGCTACGGCGCGTCCGGCGCGGTGAGCGCCATCGAGGCGGCAGACAACGGCGCAAAGGTGCTCCTTTGCGACAAGGCGCCCGAAGGCCAGGAGGGCGGATGCAGCCGCTTTGCCGATCAGATGATTACCTGCACGGACGATGCGGACACATTCTATGAGTATTTGGTGGCGCTGCGGGAGGATTTCTCCTATCCGTCGGATTCCGTGCTTCGCCTGTATGCAGACGGCGCGGCGAAAAACGTCGAGTATCTCAAGTATCTCGGCGCGACGGACGACATGATCGAATATGGCTCGCGCGGTGCAGATCTTTCCGGATTGCCCGGCGCGGAGTGCGTCAGTGTGAATAAGGTCGTTCCGTCGTATTATCTGCTGCTGCAGGATAACGTCGAGCAGCGCGCGGAAAACATCGAGGTCTGGCTCGAATCCCCCGGCAAGAAGCTCATTCAGGATGGGGCGACGAAAAAGATCACCGGCGTGGAGATCGAAAAGGACGGAAAGCTCCTGCGCGTCGAAGCGAAAAACGGCGTGATCCTTGCCTGTGGCGGCTTTGAAGCCAACAGCGAGATGGTGGAAAATTACCTGTGGGTGACCGATACCTATGCACGCGCCAGCCAGTACAACACCGGCGACGGCATCAAGATGGCGCAGGCCGTGGGCGCCGATCTGGTGAACATGGGCGTGATTTCCGGCTATTCCTGGGTGTTCCTCTCCCCGGAAAGCGGCCTGACCTCTGCGCTCAACAGCGCGATCCGCAACAACATCATCTATGTGGACGGCACGGGCAGCCGCTTTCTCAACGAGCGCGGTTCGGCCCGGCGCGGAAACACCCTGCAGTCCGGCTATTGGCGGCCTCCGGTCACGCCCAGCAAGATCTATTGCATCTTTGACGAAACGACCCGTCTGGCGGGCAACGTCTTTGCGGGCTTCAGCGCCGACAACAGCGCGGAGATCGAAAAGGGCTGGATCGTCAAGGGCGATACGCTCGAAGAGCTGGGTGAAAAGATCGGCGTGGGCGGCGAAGCGCTGGCCGCGACGGTGACGCAGTACAACGAAATGGCAAAGACCGGCGACGATTACATCTTTGGCCGCGCGGCGGACCGGATGGTTGCCATTGAAAACGGCCCCTATTATGCCGTCTAATGCAAGGCGGGCATCACGAATACTCAGGGCGGCCCGCGCCGCAACGAGCAGTCCCAGGTCGTCGACGTGTTCGGCGAGGTGATCCCGCACCTGTACGTCGTGGGCGACATGGGCGCTCCCTTCATCGGCAACGACTGGAACTGCGGCGGCAACCTGTGCGAGAGCATCGTGTACGGCCGCATCGCCGGCAAGAACGCTGCGGAAGGACTGGAATAACCCTGAGATAAAGCTGGCATAAAAAAGTTTGCGTGCCGGACGGCACAGAGGCTGCGGGATTTCTGCGGCCTCTGTTTCCGGGCCGGGAGCGCTTCAAAAACAGGAGGAGAAAATCACCATGAAACAAGGAAAGAAATGGCCGGCGATCCTGCTGGCCGCCCTGCTGGCGCTTGTCTGCTGCGCGTGCCAGAGCGCGCCTGCGCAGAGCACTGCGGAACCCGCCGAAGAAACCCCTGCCCCGCAGGAGGAAGCGGCGCTCTATACTGCCGGAACGTATACCGCGTCCGCCCAGGGCAACAACGGCCCTGTACAGGTGGAAGTGGAGTTTTCCGCTTCGAAAATTCTGTCTGTGAAGGTGCTTGAGCACAGCGAAACGGCCGGCATTTCCGATACGCCCATCGAGCGCATCCCCGCCGCGATCGTGGAGCAGCAGTCCCTCGCCATCGACACGGTGTCCGGCGCGACCCACACGAGCGAAGCGATCCTTGCCGCTGTGGCCGATTGCGTGGCGCAGGCGGGCGGCGACGCGGCGGCTCTTCAGGGCAAGGCTGAGGCGCAGGCTCCTGCCGAAACGAAGGAACTCTCCACGGACATTCTGGTCATCGGCGCGGGCTTTGCCGGCCTTTCTGCCGCCAACGCTGCGGCGGAGACGGGCGCGAAGGTGCTCGTTTTGGAAAAGCAGGCGGCTGCCGGC
>JAEYFO010000309.1 GCA_023402915.1 Bacillota bacterium
GTCACTACCAGCATGGTCATGCCGTCCTGCGCCAGCTGCTGCATGACGCGCAGCACCTCGCCCGTCAGCTGCGGGTCGAGCGCGCTGGTCGGCTCGTCAAAGCAGAGGATCTCCGGATCCATGGCCAGCGCCCGGGCAATGGCCACGCGCTGCTGCTGTCCGCCCGAAAGCTCGCAGGGATATGCGCCGGCCTTGTCGGCCAGGCCAACTTTTTCCAGCAGCTCGAGCGCCCGCTTCTTTGCATCCGTTTTGGGCATTTTTTTGACCCGCACCGGCGCTTCCATCACGTTTTGCAGCGCGGTCATGTGGCGGAACAGGTTGAACGACTGAAACACCATGCCCAGGTGGCTGCGGATGCGGCGCACCTCTTTTTCCGGGGCGTAAACGGCCTTGCCGTCCTTCGTGTCCACCATGACCTCGCCGTCCACGGTGATCTTGCCCTGTTCGATCTTTTCAAGACGGTTCACGCAGCGCAAAAACGTGCTCTTGCCCGAGCCGGACGGCCCGATGACGGCCACCACATCCCCCTTGGAGACCTCGACGTTCACGCCCTTGAGCACACCCAGCGCGCCAAAGCGCTTATAAATGTTTTCCGCACGCAAAATGACGTTTTCCATGTTCCGGCCTCCCCTCAGCGATAATAGGCAAATTTCTTTTCCACGCGCTTTTGCAGCGCCGTGCACACATACGTCAGCACCAGATAGATCACGGCGGCGGGAATGAACGCGTCAATGCGGAAATCCCGCGTCACGGCGATCTGCGCCACGCGCATCAGCTCGTGCATGCCGATGACATACACCAGCGCGGTGTCCTTGATGAGGGTGATGACTTCATTGCCGACGGAAGGGAGTACCCGCTTGATGGCCTGAGGCATGATGATGCGGCGCATGATCTGCTGGCGGGTCATGCCCAGCACGTCCGCCGCCTCGATCTGCCCGGCGTCAATGGACTCGATGCCGCCGCGGAAGATCTCCGCAAAATAGGCCACATAGTTCAAAACGAACGCCACGACCGCGCAGGTGAAGGGATCCCACACGAGGCTCCTGCTCACGTAGGGCAGGCCGTAATAGACGAAGATCAGCTGAAGCATCAGGGGCGTTCCGCGGAAAAACCAGCAATAGACCTCCACGATCTTGCTGACGACCTTGCACCTGGAAACCCGCAGCAGGCTGACCAGCCAGCCCAGGATCAGCGAAAACACCAGCGTCACGGCAAAAATTTTCAGCGACAGCAGCGTGCCTTCGAGCATGGACGGCAGGATCTTCAAAATGTATTCAAACATGGGCAGCGATTCTTGCATGGTTCCCTCCTACAGGAAAATCGTCAAACGGCTGAGCTTTTCAAACCGTTCCAAAACATCGGCCGGGCTTTCCGGGTCGATCCGCAGGAAAAGGGGAAGCCGTCTTTCGCGGCCTCCCCAAAGGGGCGGTTTTCAGAACTTCTTACTTGGAAATGACGTCCGTGCCGAACCACTTCTGAGAAATTTCGGCGGCCTTTCCGCTGGCGACGATGGCGTCGAACGCAGCCTCGATCGCTTCGCGCAGCGCGTCGTCCTCCTGGCAGAAGGCGATGCCGAACTGCTCAACTCCCAGATCCTCGTCGAGCGCGCGGTAGGTGTCGGGCTGGATCTGGCGGTAGTACCCGTAGACGCACACGTCGATCACGACGCATTCGGTGCGGCCGTTGACCAGGTCGAGCAGCGCCTTGTCAAACGTGGGGTAGCCGGTCACGCCCTTGAGGGAATCGCGGAAGTCGGGGTTGGCGTCGAGCGCTTCCTGAGAGGAGGAGCCGTCCTGCGTTCCGGCCTGCACGCCCGCCAGATCGGCCAGCGTCTGATAGGGAGAATCCTGAAGGACGACGACCACCTGCTTGTTGTCCATATAGGGCTTGGAGAAGTCCATGGTCTGCTTGCGCGCGTCGGTGATGGTGCAGCCGTTCCAGATACAATCGACGTTGTTGCTGTTGAGCTCCTGCACGATGTTATCCCAGATGACGGGCTGGATCTTCAGCTCAACACCCATCTCTTCGGCCACGGCGCGGGCCAGGTCGATGTCGAAGCCAACGATCTCGTCGTTGTCGTCGCGGTAGCCCATGGGCGGGAACGCATCGTCGAGGCCGAGGGTGAAGTAGCCCTTTTCCTGCACTTCTTTGAGCGAGTTGTCCTCCGTGGCAGCGGGAGCGGCGCAGCCGCACAGCAGTCCGAGCGCCGCGATGGCGGCGAGCAGCATGGCGATGATCTTTTTCATGATGTTCCCTCCGTTGGTTTGTGTGAAAGTAAAAATGGTTCAGACGGTTTCCGCTCCTCCGAAAGAGAGGTTCGGAAGTTCAGCAACGTTGTCTGCCGCCGTGGGGCGGCGCTCCCGGTCGGGAGGTGATGTTGGTATTATACTTCATCTCTCTGCCATAGTAAAGCACTATTTCGCTGTTTTGGAAAATTTTTTTGAAAAAGTTCAGAGATTCGACAGAGGTCTCTGTTTTTTCGGTTTCTTCTATAGAAAACGGATAAAAATGACCGGAACGCGCCGCAGCGCCCTTCGGAAAATTACGCAGAGCGAAAAATGTGGGTTCGAATTTTCTTTTGCGAAAGCTCCCCCTCCCCGGGGTTGTCAGGGGCGCACCCCTGACCTTCCTCCGGCTTCCCGGCTTTGCCGGGAAACGGATGCTTTCCAGCGGCCTGTGCCCCAGAGGGGTAAAAGCGTTCCCTGCGGAATCCGGCGGCCGTCCCGCAAGGGACAGCCAGATTCCGAAAAAAATCGCGGAAATCCTGATTTCCGCGAAACCTCCCCCTCCCCGGGGTCAAGGGGCCGCAGCCCCTTGCACATTCCGGCTTGACGGCTTTGCCGTCAAACGGATGCGTTTCCCCCGGAAAAGCGTTCCCTGCGGAATCCGGCGGCCGTCCCGCAAGGGACAGCCGGATTCCGAAACCCA
>JAEYFO010000331.1 GCA_023402915.1 Bacillota bacterium
GTGCCGCGAAGCGGACATTCTGATCGCGGCGGCGGGAAAGCGCGGCCTGATCGGGCGGGAGTTCCTTTCCCCGAAGCAGGTGGTGCTGGACGTGGGCATTCACGTCAACGACGAAGGCAGGCTCTGCGGCGACGTTCTTCCCGAAGCGGAGGGCGTCGTGGCCGCTTTGACCCCGGTGCCCGGCGGCGTCGGCGCCGTCACGACAACGGTGCTGCTTTCGCACGTCGTGGAGGCGGCTCTTTCGGAAAAATTCTGAAGAATTTTCCCAATTTCACCGTTCTTTCCCTGTTCTGACGAACGGGCGGGAAAATTCGCCTTTCTTACATTTTCAAAAAGCAAAAACAGCGGCGCGCAAAAAGCGGCTTCGGGTTATTCCGGGCTGCTTTTTTGCGCTGCTTTCGAAAAAGAAACCCGCCCCTTCCCGGCAGAGGGCAGGCGATAGCTCGGAGCGCCCTCCATGAAACGTTTTGGGGCGTTCCCCCGGTTGACGGCGGCGCAGGCTTCTCTTCCCCTGTCCCCCTCTGCCCCTTTGGGGCACGCGGCGGGACACGCGGCGCCTCTCCAGCCGCCGGAGCTTTTGGATTTTTGCGTTCTTTTTTTCAAATTTCAGCAGGAAATTTTGGGAAAAGTCTCCCTGCCCCTCTCCCCCCGATGCTATAATAAAAGCACAGAGCGGGCGGCGTCTTTCTGCTGCGCGCCGACTTTTCCGGGAGGGATGCTTCATGAGCAAAAACACGATCGTCACCATCGGCAGGCAATACGGCAGCGGCGGCCGCTGGATCGGCCAGAAGCTGGCCAGGGAGATGGGCGTGCCTTTTTATGACAACGAGCTACTGATCCTGGCCGCGAAGGAAAGCGGCATGAGCAAAGAGCTGTTTGAGGCGGCGGACGAAACGGCGGCCAGCGGTTTTTCCCACGCCATTGCGGGCAGCAGCTATCTGTTCGGCAGCAGGCTTTCCCCGCTGTACGATCTGCCCATCAACGACAAGCTGTTCATCCTTCAGTCCAACGTCATCCACGAGCTGGCGCAGAAAAGCTCCTGCGTGATCGTGGGGCGCTGCGCGGACTATGTGCTGGAAGAGGACGAAGCGGCGCAGTGCGTCAACGTGTTCATTCACGCCTCGATGGCAGCGCGCCGGAAGCGCGCCGTCGAAATTTTCGGCATCGATCCGGCCAAGGTCGAGGATGTGCTCATCAAGACCGACAAGCGCCGCGCCAATTATTACAACTACTATACCTGCCGCAAATGGGGTCTGGCGGAAAACTATCATCTCGCTCTGGATTCCGGCGCCGTCGGCACGGATAACGCCGTGCGCGTCATCCTCGAGTACGTCCGCTCCCTCGGCGGGCAGGAGAAGGACTGATTCTTGCTTTCGCGAAAATCAGGGATTTTCGCGAGTATGCCGTTCTTTCCCTGTTCCAGAGGGAACGGCCGGGAAAGAACGATCGGTACGCTTTGCCAAGCAAAGCATCCGTTTCGGGGCAAAGCCCCGAAGCCGGAATATGCAAGGGGCTGACCCCGACCGCGCCCAGTGGGCGAAATAGGGAGGGAGAAGCCCACTCCCCTGATTTTCGATCGAAAATCAGGGATTTCAACAAGGTGGAATGTCACCCTGCGGGTGACGACCTTTACCAAATTTTCCTTCTGAAAATTTGGCATTTCAACAAGGTGGAATGTCACCCTGCGGGTGACGACCTTGAGCAAGGAAGCGCCGGAAGCGTTAGCGAACCGGGGCGACCATTTCCCCAAACCGCCCACGGCGCTTTGCGGATTTTATCAAGGAGGTATATCGCCCTGCGGGCGATAACGTTGCGAAGTGAGGAATGTGGCCCCTTGACCCCAGGGGAGGGACCTCTGAGTTTTGCAAAAATTTCGGGGGCTTCTGCAAAGGTATCGTTCTTTTCCCGTTTCTTGCGAAACGGCCGGGAAATTTGAAGGACTGTTTTCCCTTTGAGCCATGCGGCAGCACAGCCGTAGAATTTTTTCCTGCGGGCGCTCTGCGCACAGTTTGCCGGAGCGCTCTTCTTTTCCCTGAACGTTCTTTTTGCACTTTGACTGAACGGAACGACACTATGACCCGCCGCCCGCTCAAAACGGCGGGGCGGCCAAGGAGGACAACGCCATTGAACAAATGGGGAATTATCGGCGCGATGCCCACGGAAGTGGCCAGCATTCGCCAGAAGATGACGGACGCGAAAGACGTGTCCTGCGGAAAATTTACGTTTGTCGAAGGGCGCGTCGGGCGCGTGCCGGTGGTGCTCGCCCAATGCGGCATCGGCAAGGTCAACGCCGCGCTGACGGCGCAGATGCTCATTGACCGTTTCGGCGTGGACCGGGTGGTCAACACGGGCATTGCGGGCGCGATGGGCGGCGGGCTGACGGTGTTTGACATGGTCGTTTCCGAGACGCTGGTCTACCACGATTTTGAGATGCGCTTTCTTTCGAAATACCCGCCCTTCCTTTCTTCGCTGCGGGCGGACGACGCGCTCGTTTCTCTGGCGAAGCGGGCATTTTCCGAAGCAAAGCTCTCCGTCCGCTGCCTGCGGGGCGTTGTGGCCAGCGGCGACCAGTTCATTGAAGACCGGACAAAAAAGGCCGAAATTGTCGAAGCGCTCCACCCGCTCTGCGTGGAAATGGAAGGCGCTGCCGTGGCGCACGCCTGCGCCGTGAACGGCGTGCCCTTTGTGGTGATCCGCACGGTCAGCGACAACGCCGAGGAAAACGCCAACGCCGCGTCGGAATTCACCGAAGAGCAGGCTGCGGCCCATTCCGCCGCGGTGGTGCTGGCCATGCTGGCCCTGGCCGGGCGCGAAGAAATTTCCGAAGAAGCGCCCGCCCTGTCCGAACCGGCGGCGCTCAGGCAGATCGCCAGCTTTTCGATCAATCACGACCTGCTCACGCCGGGGCTGTATGTTTCGCGCATCGACGGCGACGCAGTGACCTACGATCTGCGCATGGTCACGCCCAACGGCGGGGAATACCTGGAGAACGCGGCGCTGCACACGTTTGAGCATCTTTTCGCCACGTATGTGCGCAGCGGCCCGGCGTCTGACGAGATCCTTTACGTCGGGCCCATGGGCTGCCGGACGGGGTTTTATCTCATGACGCGGGACAGCCTTTCCAAAGCGGAGGTGATCTCCCTCGTGCAAAAGACCATGGCTTTCATCGCCGCCTACGAGGGCGAGATCCCCGGCGCGACCCGCGTTGAATGCGGCAATTTCCTCGACCACGATCTGGCCGGGGCAAGGGAGTACGGCCGCCGCATGACGGAAGTGCTGCGCGGCTGGACGCCGGAGCAGATGGCGTACCGGACGGAATGATTGGGGGGAGCCGGGGAGGCGCCAGGGGAACA
>JAEYFO010000013.1 GCA_023402915.1 Bacillota bacterium
GAGCTGAGCAGCGCCCTGGGCGCGCAGAGCGTGGGCGCTTCTTTGGAGGGCGTTGCGGGCGATACCGTCGCGGAACTGCTCGAAGCGCTCTTTTCGGCCATCGGCCAGCGCCCCACCCGCAGCGAAGTGCTCACCCTGGACAACACGGCGGCCTATACCCCCACCGCCGCCACCCATCCGGCCACGAAAGCCTATGTGGACGCTTACGCCGTCGAGGGCGGCAAGGCCGTTTCCGTCAACGGGAAATCCGGCGCGTCCATCGTGCTGACCCCCGCCGATCTGGGCGCTGCCCGCGCGTCCCGCACCCTTCGCTGCACGCTGGCCGCTTCCGGCTGGAGCGCCGCGGCCCCCTATACCCAGACCGTTTCCCTTTCCGGCCTGACGGAGGCCGATCTTTCCCATCTGTTTGCCACGGCGGAGCTGAACGCTTCCGGCGAGACCGGCCTGCTCCAGCAGTCCGCCTGGAACACCGTGAGCCGCATCGACGCGGCCGCCGGGCAGCTCACTGCCATCTGCTGGGAGGAAAAACCGTCCATCGACCTGCCTCTGCGGCTGGAACTTCTGGGCTGAACGCCCTGTCCGAACCTTTGCGCCGTCCGCTTTGCCCCGATCCGGCAGGCGGGCGGCTTTTGTTTCGGGCGCAGCTTGTGTTTGAAAAGTATCATACAACTTGTTTCCGTTACATTTACTCACCGCATGTGAATTTTGCTCACCGCAAAAGAGTCGTTACGCTTAAATATTCATTTTTATAGAAATTTTATTCTTTTCAGTGGCTGTTCCATCTGTTTTCACCGCTGAGCATATGACAAATGTCATGTTTTCTTTCACACGCGGCCGAGAATTCTCATCTTAAAATTCCTGTTTTGCAAATAATTTCTGATATTTCTGTAATTTTTCCACTATATTTGCTATAAAAATATCGATAATTCCATTTGTCACCCCGCATTTGCTTTTTCTCACTGCATCATTACGCAAGTTTTCGACAAATTTCCCGATTATGCGTAAATTATTCAAACTTCACAGCTTGACACGAATTTTAATTCGTGATATTTTTTCATTACACCCCGAGGCAAGCATACAAGTCCCCTCTGATAAATACAATGTATCAGTCTCATTCCCCTGTTGTTTTCAAAGTTTGGAGCGCGCACTCGCGCCGCGAAGAGCCGCCGGCATCCCAGGCAGAAGCCGAAGGCCCTTCCTCCAGAATCACAATATTCACGCTCAGCATCAAAAAGAAAAAGGAGAGAAAAACATGCTGTACATCCGCGGAGAAGAAATCAACAAGGCTACCCTGGCGAAGAAGATCGACGGTTCCCTGCTCAACCCCTTCACCACGAAGGAAGAGATCGAAAACCTGATCGCCATGTCCCTCGAATACAACACCAACTCCATCTGCGTCAACCCCAACTACCTCGAAATGGTCGTTGAGGCCTGCAAGAACCAGAAGGGCACCGACGTCAAGTCCTGCGTCGTGATCGACTATCCCTTCGGCACCAGCACCCTCGAAGGCAAGATCGCCGCTGCGAAGGACGCCGTGGAAAAGGGCGTTGAGATCATCGACTACGTGATCGACTACGGCGCGCTCAAGAGCGGCGACGATGCGCACCTGCTCAAGGAGATCAAGGCCTGCGTCGAAGCTGCCCAGGGCCGTGAGACCCGCTTCATCATCGAAGTGTGCTACCTGACCGACGAGGAGATCGTCCGTGCCTGCGAAGCTGTCATCGCCGGCGGCGGCGACTTCGTCAAGACCTCCACCGGTCGTTTCGGCGGCCCCGACATGCGCGTCATCGACCTGATGGTCAAGACCTGCGCCGGCCGCTGCAAGCTCAAGATCGCCGGTACCGGCCGCTTCTGGACCACCGCCATCGCGCTGACCACTCTGGCTGCCGGCTTCGACATCATCGGCACCCGCGGCGCCAAGGGCATCGTTGACGAGCTGCCCATCTTCGAATCCATGGTCAAGAACTTCGAAGTCAAGTAAGACTTCCCCGCGCATAGAGCGCAGTTTCCCCAAGCAGTTCCAGAGTTGCCGGACGGAGACCCCACCGGCAACTCTTTCCCTACCTGCCCGTTTGTTTTCTTTTTGACACACTGCACGTGTCTTTTTCGATTTTTCAGTGTTCCATTTTTGTCCTTTCCATTCTATTTGAAACGTCATTTCCATTCCATTGCCCCAACGCGAAAACGCCATCGCTCCATCTGTCTGGCGGAACCACAGGGGCGTTCCCGATCTCTCCTTTCGCAAGAGCCTTTCTCAAGAAACGAGCGGGAACGACGGCCTATTCCCTGTCCGCCCACCTTGTTTCATTTCACTCAGATGAAGGGAGATTCTATTTATGGGAAAATATGTTATCGGTATCGATGCTGGCACCATGGGCGTCCGCTGCTGCATTTTCGACCTGACCGGCAAGCAGGTCAGCAGCTGCTACTATGAGACCCCCACGTTCTATCCCCGCCCTGGCTGGGTGGAACAGCGCGGCGAGGACATCATCGACCTGGCCTACAAGGCTGTGGCCGGCGCCATCGCCAAGAAGAACATCGACGCTTCGGAGATCATCTCCATCAGCTTCACGAACCAGCGCACCACCATGGTCCCGATCGACCGGGAGGGCAACTTCCTTCGCACCATGTTCATCTGGCAGGATCAGCGCAGCGCGGAGATCTTCCCCTGGGTCCGGGAAAAGCTGGCCGCTGCCGGCATGACCGTCGAGGACCTCTACAAGCGCTGCGGCCATCCGCTCGGCTCCGTCCAGTGCGGCAGCGAAGTGTTCTGGTTCATGCTCAACCAGCCCGAGCTGTATGAAAAGACCTACAAG
>JAEYFO010000027.1 GCA_023402915.1 Bacillota bacterium
TTTTATTTTATTTTTTTTCTTGGGGGGTGGGGGTACATTTTTTTAAAAATGTGCCCCCCAACGTTTACTCCCCCAGCGCAAACTTCTCGATGGCCGCGCCCGCGCCGCCCTCTTCGACGGAAAGCGTCACGTAATCCGCCACATCCTTGAGCTTCTGCACGCCGCTGCCCATGGCCACGCCGACGCCCGCGGCCTGGATCATCTCGATGTCGTTCTCGTTGTCTCCCACCGCCATGACCTCGCTGCGATCCAGGCCGAGGATCTTGGCAAAGGCCATCAGCCCCGTGCCCTTGTTGACCCCGTTGGGCATGATCTCAAAATTGCTCCAAAAGGACACGGCGCAGTCCGGATCCCCCGGCAGCTTTCCCGCCGCGCGCCATGCCTGCCAGCCCGCCAGCGCCCGGCGCATGTGCGCTTCGGAAATGTTCGTGATGACGCTCATCTTGATGATCTCGCCGCCCCGCTGCGCCAGCGCCAGATACTCCCCGTCCGTCACGGCGTGGAACGCCTCCGCCGCCGTGCCGTCGCAGGTATAGAGATCCACAAACGCCTTGTTCGCCCCGTCGCTGCCAAACGTGCGGTAAAACACCTCGTCGTCCGTAAAGACCATGGGCGTCATGCCGTATTCCTCGCAGAACCGGTGCGATGCGGCAACGAGTGCCGGATCGAGCGGCGCACGGTAAAAGCTCTTTTCCTTCGAGCGGACGCTGGCGCCGTTGCAGCCGATGACCGGGCCGTTGAGCCCCGCGCGGTCGAGATAATCCTTAGCGTAGACGAAATTCCGCCCCGACGCGATGCACACCGTGATGCCCCGGCGCACCGCTTCGGCCACCGCCGATTTGATCCGGGGATGGATCTCCATGTTCTTCGGGGAATCGACCAGCGTGCCGTCCACATCCAACGCGACGAGTTTGATTGCCATGACGGGTTCTCCTTTTTGCGCTTTTCTTCTTTTTTCTACGGGGCATTATACCACGCCCCCTCTTTCAACGCAATCGTTTCCACAAGCGGAACGCCGCCGGTGTTTTTTCAAAAATTCCGGCCCTCTTCCCCCCATTTCAAACCGCAGAACACCGCCGCCGGGACGCTTTTCCGCTTTTTTCAAAAATTTCTGAAAAATCCCAAAAATCCCCCCGTTTCCCAAAGTCTTTTCTTTGCCAAAACGCCCGCCCTGCTTGCCAAACCGCGTTCTTTTGGGTACACTATAAAAAAAGGTACTCCTACCGCGCCCCAAACGGAAAGAGCGCGGTCTTTTTCCATTGCGCCGCGGGCTGGGCGGACGCTGATTTTTGGAATGATTTTGCATCAGAAAGGATGTTGCCAATATGGAACACACCCATGAAGCGGGCTGCTGCTGCGGCTGTGAGCAGCAGAAAAAGACCTATTATCTCACCACGCCCATTTATTACCCCTCCGACAAGCTGCACATCGGCCACGCCTATACGACCGTGGCGGGCGACGCCATCGCCCGGTTCAAGCGCCTGACGGGCTACGAGGTGTTCTATCTGACCGGCTCGGACGAGCACGGCCAGAAGATCGAGCGCAAGGCCGCCGCCAAGGGCGTGACGCCCAAGCAGTACGTCGACGAGATCGTCGCCACGTTCAAGAGCCTCTGGAAGCTGCTTGACATCAGCAACGACGCCTTCATCCGCACCACGGACGATTTCCACGAAAAGACCGTGCAGAAGATCTTCC
Source organism: Bacillota bacterium (assembly GCA_023402915.1). Classification (GTDB taxonomy): domain Bacteria; phylum Bacillota; class Clostridia; order Christensenellales; family CALWSW01; genus JAEYFO01. The sequence goes on from JAEYFO010000027.1 coordinate 1,696, forward strand.
GCCGCCTGTACGAGCAGGGCGACATCTATAAGGGCAGCTATACGGGCCTTTACTGCACGCCCTGCGAGTCCTTCTGGACGGAGACGCAGGCCAAAGACGGCCGCTGCCCGGACTGCGGCCGCCCCGTCGAGCCCATGACCGAGGAGGCCTATTTCTTCCGGATGAGCAAATACGCCCCCCGGCTGATCGAATACATCCGGACCCACCCCGATTTCATCCAGCCGCCGGAACGGGCCAACGAGATGCTCCAGAACTTCCTGCTGCCCGGCCTGGAAGATCTGTGCGTGAGCCGCACCAGCTTCAAGTGGGGCGTGCCGGTGGACTTTGACGACAGGCACGTCATTTACGTCTGGATCGACGCGCTGTCCAACTACATCACCGCGCTGGGCTATTTGCAGGACGACCATTCCAACTTCGACAAATTCTGGCCGGCAGACCTGCATCTGGTCGGCAAGGAGATCGTCCGCTTCCTCTCGATCTATTGGCCCATCATGCTCATGGCGCTGGGCCTGCCCCTGCCGAAGAAGGTCTTTGGCCACGGCTGGCTGGTGCTTTCCGGCGGCAAGATGAGCAAATCCAAGGGCAACGTGGTCGATCCGGTCAAGCTGGTGGAGCGCTACGGCGTGGATGCGATCCGCTATTTCCTGCTGCGCGAAGTGCCCTTCGGCCAGGACGGCGTGTTCTCCAACGAAGCGCTGCTGGCCCGCATCAATTCCGACCTGGCGAACGATCTGGGCAACCTGCTTTCCCGCACGGTGGCCATGATCGAAAAGTATTTTGACGGCGTGGTGCCCGCCCCCGGCGAAACGGACGAGACCGATCTGGCGCTCATCAACAGCGCGCTGGCGCTGCACCGGACGGTGGAGGAGCACATGGACGGCCTGAAGATGCCCAACGCCCTGGCCGAGATCTGGAACCACATCCGCGCCTGCAACAAGTATATCGACGTGACGATGCCCTGGGCGCTGGCCAAGGACGAAGCGAGCCGCCCGCGCCTTGCAAGCGTATTGTACAATCTGGCGGAATCGCTGCGCATGGCAGCCGTGCTGCTTCAGCCCTTCCTGACGCACACGCCCGCGAAGATGTTCGGGCAGCTGGGCGTGCCGGAGGGCGAGGCCCGTTCGTGGCAGTCGCTTTCGACGTTCGGCGTTCTGGAGCCGGGCACGAAGGTGCAAAAGGGCGAAGCGCTCTTCCCGCGCATTGACGTGGCGAAGGAGCTGGCGGCGCTCGAGGCGATGAACCCCGCGCCCGCGGAAGCGGCCCCTGCCGAAGCGAAGGACGAGGCCAAGGCCGAGCAGAAGGCGGAAGCGCCCAGGAAGGCTGAAAAAGCTGAAACCCCTGCCGAAGCGGAGGAAGAATATCCGGCGAAGGAGATCTCCATCGAGGACTTCATGAAGATCGACCTGCGGCTGGGGCTGGTGAAGAACTGCGAGACGATCGAAAAGGCGGATAAGCTGCTCAAGCTGACGGTACAGCTGGGCGACGAGGAGCGGACGATCTGCTCGGGCATCCGCAAGTGGTACGCGCCGGAGGAGCTCATCGGCAAGACGGTGGTGGTGGTGGCGAACCTCAAGCCCCGCAAGATGCGCGGCATCGTCAGCCACGGCATGATCCTGTGCGCCTCCGACCCGGCGGACGAGAAGCTCTCCATCGTCACGACGCTTTCCGACATGCACAGCGGCTGGACGGTGCGATAAGAGACGCTGCTTTCGCGAAAACATTGGGGAAACTTTTTTGAAAAAAGGTCGTCGCCCGCAGGGTGACATGCTACCTTATTGAAATCCCAAATATTCCGCAGGAAAATTTGGGGCAAGTTTCCCCAAACCCCTTCAAAAAACTTTCAATGAAAAATAAAATCCGGAGAAGTTTCCGGCTGCCGTCGTTCGGAAGGTTTTGGGAGAAGGGGCGCAAAAAAGGGTTCAAAGAAAAAGCCTTTCGGCATCTTTCGAAACGGCTTGAAGGGCAAAGTCTATAAAGCCAGCGTGAAAGCCAGCGTGGATTGAAATGCCGAAAGAGCAGCCGGGGAGCGTGGATTGAAATTCCGCCCGTTCATCCGGGGTGCGTGGATCGAAATGCCCGCGCCAGCGGAAAGGGGCGCTTCCCTCTTCCCTTCCCTGTTGACCACGATCCATTTGAAAGGAGTCCAACTGGATGCAGTTGGGCTTTTTTCAAAAAGGGCGCCTGAACACCCGGCGCTGCTCTTTCTCCGGCAAAAACGGATTTCCCTGCGGCAAAAAAACGCTTCCCCGCGGAGCGCGAAACCCGCGAACCGCGAAAGGGTTTTATCCCTTGGCGAACGGGCGGACCGGCCGCCGGTTTTCTGCTTTTTTTCAAACGACCAAATAAAAAGGACAGATTTGACCTATGGAATATTTTGACACCCATGCTCATTACACGGACGAGCGCTTTGATCCCGACCGGGAGGAGCTGCTTGCGTCCCTCCCGGCGCAGGGCGTGACGCGCATTTTGGACTGCGCCTGCACGGAAAGCGAATGGGAGCCGGTACGGGCGCTGGCGGCGCGGCACGAAGGCATGGTCTACGCGCTGGGCGTTCACGGGCTGAACGCGCTCGAAGCCACGGAGGGCTGGCTCGACCGGCTGCGGCCGCTGCT
>JAEYFO010000028.1 GCA_023402915.1 Bacillota bacterium
GGGATGCGCCGTCTGTTCGGCGGCATTTTGATGAGCTGGATCGACGTGCTCGGCGGCGTGACGGCGCGCCGCTGGTGCCACACGGATGTGACGACCGCCGCCATCGACTATCTTGAGTTTCTCGCCCAGCTCGTCCCGGTAGAACGAAAGCACTTCCTTCGCCTCGTTGTGGCGCAGCATGCCGTGATCGACGAAAATGCACTGGAGCCGGTCGCCGATGGCTTTGTGGACCAGAACGGAGGCCACGGAGGAGTCCACGCCGCCCGAAAGCGCGCTGATGACCTTCGAATCGCCCGCCTGCGCGCGGATCTGCGCGATGAGCGAATCGGCCAGATTCTCCGCCGCCCAGCCGCCTTCGCAGCCGCAGATGTGGAACACGAAGTTTTTGAAAAGCTGCGGCCCCTCGGGCGTGTGATGCACTTCCGGATGGAACTGCACGGCGTAAAGCCGGCGCGCGTCGTCCGCCATGGCGGCGATGGGGCAAAGGTCGGTGTCCGCGATGACGGAAAAGCCCTCCGGCAGCACTTGCACCGCGTCCACGTGGTTCATCCAGACCGGTTCGCCCGCCATGTCCGAAAACAGCGGGTGGCCGGCGTAGCGGATGGGCGTGTGGCCAAATTCGCCCGCTTTTGCCGGGGCGACGACGCCGCCAAGATGGTGCGCCAGCGCCTGCATACCGTAGCAGATGCCCAGAATCGGCACGCCCAGCTCCAGCAGATAGGCCGGAAGCTGCTTGGCGCCTTCGGCGTAGACGCTGTCCGGCCCGCCGGTGAGGATGACGCCCTTGAGCTCGCCGTCCGCCGTGAGCCGCTCCGGCGCGGCCGTGTAAGGGAGAACCTCGGCGTACACGCCCGCCTCGCGCACCCGCCGCGCGATCAGCTGGTTATATTGCCCGCCGAAATCCAATACGATGATTTTTTCCAACGAATCAACCTCCTGCGCCCGCGAAGAGCGCCCAAAGCAGTGAGAAAGCCAAATGCCGCCCGAAAACGCCGTTCGCGCAGCGGGGAAAGCCTTCCCGTTTCTGTGTTTCACTATACGCGCGGCAGGGGGAAGGGGGCAAGGACATTTTCGAAAAAATAGAGTAAAATTGAATGTTTTGAGATGAAAAGTTGAAAAAGTTCGGAGAAATCTGACGCGCCTTTCCGGGAAATCCCCTTTGTCAGGTGAAAACCAGATCTGAAAGTGAAGCAATTTTTAAGAATTGTTCCTCTTGACACAGAGGGGTGGAACGGGTAGCATATATAGTACAGTTTGGAAATGGACTACAAGATATTGTGTGTGGAAAATAAATCGAACCACTAATTGTGGAAGAAGGTTTCTTTTTTCTGGACAATGGGTTTGGGTTCCGGACTGTTAAAATACAGAACAACAGGAGATGCGTCATGAAGCTCACCATCACGAAGCGGGACGGCCGGATCGTCCCATTTGACAGGCGGAAAATCGAAAATGCCATGGAGAAGGCCTTTGCGGCCACAAACGGCGCGCGGGTGGGCGACATTGGTGCGATGGCCGACCAGGTCGAAGCGATGCTCGACGCGGAAGGCAATGAAAGCCCCTCCGTCGAGCACATTCAGGATCTGGTGGAGCAGGTGCTCATGGAGCATGGCCACGTTCGCACCGCCAAGGCATATATCCTCTATCGCGCGGAGCGCAGCCGCATCCGCGAGAGCAACACCCGCCTGATGAAGGTCTATGAGGACATTACCTATAAAGAAGCGTCCGAATCGGACATCAAGCGGGAAAACGCCAACGTCAACGGCAACACCGCCATGGGCGCCATGCTCAAGTACGGTTCCGAAGGCGCAAAGCAATTCAACGAGATGTTCGTCCTCAACCCCGAACACAGCAAGGCCCACAGCGAGGGCGATATCCACATCCACGATCTGGACTTCTACACCCTGACGACCACCTGCTGCCAGATCGACCTGCTCAAGCTGTTCAAGGGGGGCTTCTGCACCGGTCACGGCGTGCTGCGCGAGCCGCAGAACATCGCCACCTACGCCGCCCTTGCCTGCATCGCCATCCAGTCCAACCAGAACGACCAGCACGGCGGCCAGTCCATCGTCAATTTTGACTACGGCATGGCGCCGGGCGTGACGAAGTCCTATCGCCGCATTTACCGCCGGCTCATGGGCGAAGCGCTCGAGCTGATGGGCGCGCCGGAGATGGCCGGGCCGCTGGCGAAAAAGATGGAGGAAGCGGAGCTTTTCCCCATGCTGGAGGATCAAAACGGCTATCTGGCCAGGGAGCGCGAAGCCTTCGTTGCCCTGGGCGGCAGCGAGGAGCTGATCCAAAAGGCGCAGGACTTTGCGGCAAAGCGGGCGTGGAAGGAGACGGACAAGGTCACCTATCAGGCCATGGAAGCCGTCATTCATAACCTCAACACCATGCATTCCCGCGCGGGCGCGCAGACGCCGTTTTCCTCGGTGAACTACGGCATGGACACGTCTCCTGAAGGCCGTATGGTTATCAAGAACGTGCTGCTTGCCACGGAGGCCGGCTTGGGCTCGGGCGAAACGCCCATCTT
>JAEYFO010000313.1 GCA_023402915.1 Bacillota bacterium
GCGGTGGACTTTAACGGATTCTGGACGACGTTCCACCGGCTGATCTTCACCAACGACCTGTGGCTGCTCGATCCGTCCACCGATATTCTGATCATGATGGTGCCCGGCCAGTTCTTCTTTGATCTGGTGATGCGCATCGTGAAGATCGCGGCGGTGTGCGCGGGCGTCCCCTTCCTGCTTTCGGCGGGATACATGATCTGGCGCACCCGGCGGCGGCACGCGCTTTTGACCATTCGAAACGGCGAAGAGCCGGAGGGAAGCGAGGAAGGAGAACAGCAATGGAACAACGGGAACTGACGCCGCAGGCGGACTGCACGCTGCTGGCGATCGAATCCTCCTGCGACGAGACGGCGGCTGCCGTGGTCAAAAACGGCCGGGAAGTGCTCTCGAACGTCGTGTTTACGCAGATCCCGCTGCATAAGATCTATGGCGGCGTCGTGCCGGAGATCGCCTCCCGCAGCCACGTCGAAAAGATCGGCGCGGTGGTGGCCGAAGCGCTTGAGCAGGCGGGAAAAAGCCTTGCGGAGCTGGACGGCGTCGCCGTGACCGCCGGGCCGGGGCTGGTGGGCGCGCTGCTGGTGGGCGTGTCCTATGCAAAGGGGCTGGCCTTCGCCGCAAAAAAGCCTCTGGTGCCCGTCCACCATATCGAAGGACATATCTGCGCCAACCTCATCGCCCATCCCGAGCTGGAGCCGCCGTTTTTGTGCCTGGTCGCCTCCGGCGGCCACAGCCATATCGTCCGGGTGGCCGATTACGGCGTGTATGAGCTGCTGGGCCGCACCCGAGACGATGCGGCGGGCGAATGCTTCGACAAGGTGGCCCGCGTGCTGGGGCTGTCCTATCCCGGCGGGCCGGAGCTGGAAAAGCTGGCGCGGGAGGGCGATCCCCACGCCTATACCTTCCCCAGCGGATTCAACGCCGGGCCGCACTATGATTTTTCCTTCAGCGGGCTGAAAACCTCCGCCATCAATCTGGTGCATAACGCCGAGCAGCGGGGCGAGCCCGTGCGCCGGGCGGACATCGCCGCGTCGTTCCAGCAGGCGGTGGTGGACATTCTGGCGGGCAAGGCCGTGCGCGCCGCCAAAGAGCTGGGCTGCCATACGCTGGCGCTGGCCGGGGGCGTGGCCGCCAACACCGCTCTGCGCGAGGGGCTGGCGCAGCGGGCGAAGGAGGCGGGCGTGAACTTCGTCTGTCCGCCGAAGAACCTTTGCACCGATAACGCCGCCATGATCGGCGCGGCGGGCTATTGCCGCGTTCTGCGGGGAAAATTCGGCGATATGGCGCTCAACGCCAACCCCGGCATGAAGCTGGGGTTCTGAGCAAAACCATATTGGGAAGAAAACCGTCCTTTGGAAAGCAAGGGCGGCATTAGACAGTTAACAGGCATAGCGGAATAATCTGCTGTGTCTGTTTTTGCGAGCATCCCTTGCCTCTCCCTTTGGGAGAGGTGGCCGAGCACAGCGAGGACGGAGAGGGGAAACAATGACCATACCAAACTCAATTTCTGACGGCTCTTGGGTTGGAGGTTTTGCGATTTTCAAACCAGGATATCGACAGGGACTTTCACAGTGTGTGCATACAAATTGATCTATCATTCAAAAAAGGCTGAAAGACCCTCTCAGTCACCTGCGGCGACAGCTCTCCCAAGGGGAGAGCCAAGAACGAACCCCGTTACATAGCATGTTGGCATGAGAAATGGAGCGTACCGGTACCGATACGCTCCATTCACTGCTTTACGACTACGCATCAAAGCGAGGACGGTTTTTTGCTGCGCTTTTGGGGAAGGGCAGAGAAAAAATGGGGTTTTTCGCGGCGGCGGCGCATATGCTTTTTGGAAGGGACGCGCGGCGAAGCGGTTCAAAAAAGCGGCGTGTTCAGTGGCGGAAAGCTGTTTTTTTGAAAGGGTGAAAAAAGCGGAAAAGCGGAACTGCGCGGCGTTGAAGGAGCGAAAAACGGCGCGGGAAGAGCGCTTTTTGAAACAGTCAAAGCGGCGAAATGTCAAGCGCAGCGCGAAGGGGGAACGGGCCTTGAACCAAAAACGGGAGGAAAAACGGGCGGAAAAGCAGCAGAAGCGGCGGCGCGTGCGGCGGGGCCTTTGCCGGGCGGCGGTGCTGGCGGCCATCGTGCTGTTCGTGTGGAAAGCGCCGGCCTGGGCGGCGGAGCAGCTTCAGGAGAATTTTTATCTGGAATGGCTCAGCCCCAACCGCTCCCAGTGGGAGGGGATCTTGCGGCTGTGGAACGTCTACGGCGAGGGGGAACGCTTTGACGGCGACCTGCTCAAGGAGACGGTGCGCCTGTTTGAGCGGCGCAACCGGGGCGCGTTTGTGGAATATGTGACGCTGCCCGCGTCGGAGGTGGAGGAGCGCATCGCCCTGCGCGGCGCGCCCGATCTGTGGATCGTTCCGGAGGGCCTGCGGCAGGAGCAGGAGGGGGACGCGCTGCTGGTGCTTCCCCCAAAAGAGGACAAAAACGTCCTGACGGAGGAGTTTGAATTCGATCCCGGTCAGACGGCGCAGCCGGAAGAAACGCAGGCGGAGGGACGGCGGTTTTTTCTTTGGAACCGGACAAAGGGCGAGGCGGCGGAAGCGGCGGCGGCCTTTTGCGCGCTGCTTGCACAGCGGACAGCCGCGCTTTGGAAAACCCCTTGACGCGCCTTGCGCAATCGGACAGAAAATAGTACAATAGAAGCACAAATTGGCGGCATATCGAAAAATCTGCCGATTCCGGCAGGAAGAACCGACTTTACCCAAAATTGAAATAGTGGCTTTCACGAAAGGGGGACGCCGATGGAGGCGGAACGGTTTTCGAAGGAGCTTTTGCGGCTGCTTCCCGGCGCGCAGCTGCTTCAAAACGAGCCCATGGACCGGCACACCACGTTCCGCGTGGGCGGCCCGGCGGACTGGATGCTCCTTGCGCGCAGCGCGGAGGAGATCGCCCGGGCGCGGCGCTTTTGCCGGGAAGAGGGCGTGCCCTGCACCATCCTTGGCAACGGGTCGAACGTGGTTGTGCGCGACGGCGGCCTTCGCGGCCTGGTGATCCTGATCGGCGAGGGCATGAGCGATTGCCGCTTTGAGGGCACGAAGGCCGTCGCGCAGGCGGGCAGGCGGCTGACGGCGCTGAGCCGGGACGCGCTGCTTCGCGGCCTTGCCGGGCTGGAGTTTGCCGGCGGCATCCCCGGCACGGTGGGCGGCGCGGTCTGCATGAACGCCGGGGCCTATGGCGGCGAGATGAAGGACGTGCTGGCCGCTGTGACCTATCTGGATGAATCGGACAAAATCGTCCGCCGCGTCTTGCAGCAAGGCGATTTTTCCTATCGAAACAGTATTTTTTTGAAAAACGGCTGGATCGTCACGGAAGCGGAATTCGCCCTTGCGCCCGACGATGGGCAGGCCAGGGCGCGTTACGACGACTATTCCGCCCGGCGGCGGCAGAAGCAGCCGCTCGCCTATCCCAGCGCGGGCAGCACGTTCAAGCGGCCCGAGGGGCATTACGCCGGGGCGCTGATCGAACAGGCGGGACTCAAGGGCATGTGCGCCGGCGGCGCGCAGGTGTCCGAGCTGCACGCGGGCTTCGTCGTCAACAGGGGCGGCGCGACGGCGCAGGACATTCTTTCCCTCATCGCCCTGATTCAAAAAAGAGTGCTGGAGCAAAGCGGCGTGCTGCTCGAGCCGGAGGTGCGCGTGCTGGGCGAGGACATTCCGGATTAGCTTCCGGATTCAACGGAATGCCGGACAGGGCGCTTTTTGAAGAAACCGCACGGAAGCGTTTTGAAAAACAATGCCGGGCGGTACGGCTTTTGAAAAAACATACGGATGTGCCGGGAAATGCGCCGGGCGGCGCCTTGGGAACGGGCGCGAAACGCGCGGCAGGCGCTCTTCAAAAACAACGGGAATCGACAACGGGGGCAACGCTGCCCGCAGTGCCTTTTCAATCAGACGCGGGCGGCAACATTGGAGCAAAAGAGAAAACTGCCGTCGGAGGCGCGCTTTTTGAACGGGAAAACAGACGAAAGCGGTCTTTGCGGCGATTCAAAAAGGAAAAAACGCAGCGCTGTCACAGAGGGTTTTCTTCAAAAAACGCGCGGCAGGCGCTTTTCGAAAAATGAGAACAACGCTGTCCGCAGCGCCCTTTCCGGCAACGCGAACGGGGCGGATCTTGAAGCGGAGGCGGGCAGATTCCGGAAACAGAAAACAGCCGTTTGAAACGCGCCCTTTAATCGGGCGCGGACGGCTTCTTTGAACGGAAAACCGGCTGTCTGAAGGCGTCCTTCGATCGGGCGGGGGCGGTGGTTTTGAACAAAAGAAAGCCCTCGGAATCATGCTTTTTGAACGGAAAAACAGACGCAAGCGGCGCGGTTTTTGCGGCGATTTCACAGGAACAGGAAAAACGGCCGCCCGCCATGTGTGTTTTTTTCAAAAGGGCGCGAGCGGGGCAGGGGCCGAAGCACCAAAAAGCAGGCGCGGCGAAACGCGCAAGACCGGCGCACGGGGAAATTTTCTCCGAAAAGAACGCCGGAAAGCAAAACGAACAGAACCGCCGGAAAGGGGACGCGGATGGAGCTTTTGATCGTGACGGGAATGAGCGGCGCGGGGAAGAGCCATGCGCTGCGCAAGCTCGAGGACATGGGCTATTACTGCGTGGACAACTTCCCGCTGGCGCTGCTGCCGGC
>JAEYFO010000101.1 GCA_023402915.1 Bacillota bacterium
AAAGCTATGCCAAGAAGTACGACGGCAATCCCACCAACGCTGGCCTCATTGCCGGTTCCTGGTGGCAGCCCCTGTATTCCACCACCGTCAAGATGGAGGAGTCCCGTTACTTCCTCATCTATGACAATACTGTCAAGGCCAACGGCTACTCCATCCAGTCCTTCGCTCTGCCCGCTCAGGTGGAGGCTGTGAAGGCTGCGATCAACGAAGTGGACAGCACCGTGACCGTGAACGCCGTTCCCCGCTATGTCAACGCTGCGTTCTATCGCTACCTCGGCGGCGATTATCAATAAGAATCGCTCCTTCTCTGTTTGAGAGATCGGAAAAAACCCGGCTGGTTTTATGCCCGCCGGGCTTTTCCATATGGTTTTGACAGATCGAATTTCTGTAGAGCAGAGAAGAAACAAAAAACGGACGGATTTTCAAAACGGCATGGAGCAGGGTGTTGGGAACCTTGGATGAGCGGGGAAAGTGGAAAGAGAAAGAGGGAAAAGATAGTCTGCTTTTCCCTTGAAAAGCTGCGGAATCGGACAAATCGGGGGGATATTGTAAGCGTTAGAAGAACTTCGTCCGTTGGAAGAGTTCTGTGGCGAAATGGTTCCTGCGCAGCTGTTTTCCAGCTCTGATTCGCGACGCAGGGCGCGCCGGTTTTTGGAGAGAAGAGGTTGAAACTTTGACGCTTGAAACTTTTACGGAAAGGGAGGAAGAGGTATGAGTGGAAACAACAACGGCGGTTCCGGCAGGGTGCTGATGGCGTTTTTGGGAATTGCAATTTTGATTGTAGGATTGATTCTGGTATCGCAGGGCAGCTATTCGATGGGGCTGCGCGGCTGAGGGAAAGCCGGAGGAGTGTGAGGAAGAGGAAAGCGCTGCCGGCAGGAGAATTTGGCCTGGCAGCCGCTTTAAGAAAGAGGAGGAACAGACATGTTTTGGATCCTATACATTTTGCTTTTTCCGGTGTTGGTTTTGATTGCTTTGGTCAAGATGCAAAAATGATTTTTGACGCAAAAAAACCGCCCTTCGCATAAACGGAGGACGGTTTTTGTATGTTTGAAAGAAAGAAACGGAAAAATTTGGCCTTTACAGACTCTCGACGAACGTCCGGATCCGCTTGCAGGCTTCGATCAGGTGCTCCATTGAGCAGGCATAGGAACAGCGGATAAACCCTTCGCCGCAGTCACCAAAGGCCGTGCCGGGCACGGCTGCCACGTGATGCTCCTGAAGGAGCCGCTGACAGAATTCGTCGGAAGTCAGACCGGTCGAACGGATGCAGGGAAAGACGTAGAACGCCCCGAGCGGTTCGAAGCAGGAAAGCCCCATGCCGTTGAACTGGTGGACGAGGAAGTTCCTGCGGCGATTGTATTCCCGGCGCATGGCGCGCACGTCGGAAAAATCCGTGTCAAATCCATGCTTGAGCGCTTCCACAGCCGCGGTCTGGCTGGTGATGGAGGCGCAAAGGATGGTGTACTGATGGATTTTGAGCATCTGCTTGGTGAGCGGCTGCGGAGCAAGAATGTACCCAAGGCGCCAGCCGGTCATGGCAAAGGCTTTGGAAAATCCGTTGAGCGTGATGGTGCGCTCGTACATTTGCGGGATGGCCGCGAAGGAAGCGTGGTGCCCGCCATAGGTCAGTTCGGCGTAGATTTCGTCCGTAATAACCAGGACGTTTGTGCCTTCCAGCGCCTTGGACATGTCCTCCAGCTCCTGCCGGGTCATGATGCCGCCGGTCGGATTGTTCGGATAGGTCAGAATGAGCGCTTTCGTGCGGGGCGTAAGCGCTTCACGGACGATGTCGGCAGTGAGTTTGAAGCCGATTTCGTCGGAGGTTTTGAGGGGGACAGGCACACCGCCTGCCAGACGGATGCAGGGTGCATAGGACACGTAGGACGGCTCTGGAATGAGCACTTCGTCGCCGGCGCACACGACCGTGCGCAGCGCCAGATCGATGCCTTCGCTGGCTCCCACCGTGACGAGACACTGCGATGGTTCGTAGGAAACGTGAAACCGCTCGTGGTAATAGCGGCAGATCAACTGGCGCAGCTCGAGCAGGCCGGCGTTGGATGTATAGCAGGTGATGCCCCTTTTGAGGGAATCGATGCCCGCTTCCCGGATGTTCCAGGGGGTCACAAAGTCCGGTTCGCCCACGCCGAGGCTGATGCAGTCCTTCATTTCGGCGGCAATATCGAAAAATTTCCGAATGCCGGAAGGAGGGATCTGCTGAACAATGGGGTTGATCAGCTGGTCATAATTCATGGCGTAACCACCTGCCTGTGATCGTCGTCAGAGAAGGGCATCGTCACGTGATTGTCCTTGTATTTGCGCAGCACAAAATGCGTCGCCGTGCTGGTCACGCCGTTGAGCACAGCCAGCTTTTCCGTCACGAACCGGGAAACGTCCCGAAGAGAGGGGCCGTCCACCAGCACCATGAAGTCGTAAGCGCCGCTCATGAGATAGCAGGCGCGCACTTCGCTGTAGCGGGTGAGCTGCTCGGCGATGGCGTCGTAGCCCTGCCGGTACTGGGGCGTGACTTTCACCTCGATGAGGGCGTGAACGGTGGATTCCGCTTCCGTCAGATCCTCGTTGATGATGGTCGTATAGCGCAGGAGGATCTTCTCGTCTTCAAGGCGCTTGATTTCCGCAAGAACTTCGGCCTCGGTCGAACCGAGCATCTGTGCGATCACTGCTGCGGGCGTGCGCGCGTCCTGCGCCAATATATCAAGAATTTCCATTGCGAAGCTCTGTTCCATTCGATTGCCTCCTAAAGAAAAAATTTCGGAATGACCTTGCCGGACGAGCTGCCGGACAGGGCCTATTTGAAACAGCAGAGCGCTGTTTTTCCTCGCTCAAGCAAAAAAGGAAAAAGGAACCGTATTTTTTCATTATACAGGTTTCCTGTTTTTCGGTCAACACGGCGGTTTGGTTGAAAGCCGATTGAGATCAACAAAAAAGAGGACCCGCTGCCGGATCCTCTTTTTGCTGCAAGCTGGATCATTCTTCCGGAATGTCGATCTCCTCTTCGGGAATATCCACCGAACCGGAGTCGCCGGAATCACCGGACGAGCTGCTCGAGCTGGAATCGGCGCCGCCCACCGTATAGATGCCCTGCACAGGCTTATAGGTGTCAGTGTAGAGCTGCTCCTTCTTCGTCTCGCCGTCAATGGTGATCTCGCGGTAGGCCGCCACTTTATAGCCGGTGATGGCCTTCTGCACCGTCACCTTATAGGAAGAAGGCTCCGTCACGTCCACGATCAGCTCCGGTTCCGGCGGCGCAAGCTCTTCGAGCACTTCGCTGTAGACCTTGACGCTCATGCCCTCGGGAAGGGGCTTGCCGTACAGGCTGATGGTCAGCGTGCCCTCTTTGGTGTCCGTGCCGGAGGTGGAGGCCAGAATGTAGATGGGCGTGTCGCCGCTGTTGGTGAACTTAAAGTCCTTGCTGCCGTAGGAAACCGTCGCGTCCAGCCCCTTGGCCACATAGCTCGAGGGGATGGAGTGGTTCTTGCGGGAGAAGTTGCTGAAATCCGAGCCGGTCAGCAGCAGCGCGTTGTACAGCGTGGTCGAAACCTGGCAGATGCCGCCGCCCCAGCCGTCCTCATAGCGGCTGCCGTTGACGATGACATGGGCTTCTTTCCAGCCGTGCGCCTCGTCGCGGGGGCCGACCACGTCGTTAAAGGAGAACGTTGCGCCCGGCTTGATGACGTAGCCGTTGAGCTTTTCGCAGGCCAGATCCAGGTTCGCCGTACGGTTCTTGTCTTTCGTGCTGAACGTGGTGGAGAAGTGGGCGATCCGGCCGGTGCTGGTTTTGAGAGATTCCACCGTCACAGAGGGCTCCGTCACACTCGTGACAAGGCTCACCGTGCCGGAAGAAACGGTTCCCAAACGATTCGTCAGCTCGGCGGACACTGCGGCAACGTCCACCTCATAGCCGTTCTGGCCGTCCACATAGCGGAAAGGCGGGCTGTTTGAAGCGTCATATTCCATCGTGGCGTCCACGGGCTTTTGATCGACTTCTGTCGCGATATTCGTCACAAAAGCCTCGATGGCGGAAGCGTCCGCCGTTAGCGCCGTGGTGTAAGCGGCGGCGTCCTCGGCTTCCATCGCCCTGAGCAGCACCGCTTCAAGGTCACTGCTGATCTCCGCGGAAGAAGCGTCGAACACCCACTGCTTGTCCTCATGGGTGAGCGTGACGGAAAAAGCGCTCTTCTGGCTTTCGACGGAAGCGGAAAGGGCTTCGCGGGCCTCGGCCGCCGTCATTTTGCCGATGTCAACGCCGTTGACCGTCGTGCCGTTTTTGAATTTGCCGTGTTCAAGCTGCTCTTCTTCGGGCGAAAGGCTGCTTTGCGGATCGCTGCTCACCGGCTTTTTTGAGCCGGAAGAGAGCATGGTGATAACGAGAAACAGAACCGCCAGCAAAACGACGACCAGCACGCACTGGGCGATGCGCAGCCGGTGGTTCGGCCTCTTTCCGGAACCGGAAGGATGATAGTTGTTGGATGCCATAAGTGTTCATTCCTCTTTTTATAAAAAATTTTTGTGCAGAATCAGACGGAGGAACCGCCGCAGCAGAACCGCCATATATAGGAATAAATTCCCGGTCGATTAACAAGTATATAATGTTCCCTGCCGGAATGCAACTGGTTTGCGGACAGTTTTGGGGCGGGGATTGTACAAATTCATAGAATGTTGATAAAATGTTCGTATTGCCTCAAAATGGAAAAAGAACAAAAACAAAACCAAGCTGAAAATCGGGCGGAAAGAAAGGAAAAAGAGCCATGTTTCATATCGTGCTGGTCGAGCCGGAGATCCCGCAGAATACGGGAAACATTTCAAGAACCTGTTCTGTGACGGGCTGCGCGCTGCATCTGGTGCGCCCGCTGGGCTTTCGCGTGGACGACCGCTCGCTCAAGCGGGCGGGGCTGGACTACTGGGACACGTTGGCGCTATACTATCACGACAGTTTTGACGAGGTGGTCGAACAAGCGGCGGAGGGCGCGCGGTTTTTCCTCGCGACGACAAAGGGGAGCCGCTGCTACAGCGAAGAGGCTTACCGGCCGGGGGACTATCTGGTGTTTGGAAAGGAAACAAAGGGGCTGGGGGACGCGCTTTTGCAGCGCTATCCGCAGGGGCATATCCGCATTCCCATGCTGCCGGACAAGCGCTCGCTCAATCTCTCCAATTCCGTAGCTGTCGTGCTCTATGAAGCCCTGCGCCAGCAGGGATTTCCAAGGCTTCGATGAAGGACGGACAACGGGCAAAAAGTGCCTATTGTGAAAAATAAGTTAAAAAACAGTTAAATTTCATCGAAAAAATTGTCGGGAATCCGTTGACGCAGCATTGCCTTCGGCATTAGAATAAAAATGCAGGAGTTACGACATTTGGATGTAGAAGGATGGATTCGGCATGAGCTTATTTGAAATAATCCAGGTGGGCGGAGGCATCGCGCTGTTCCTTTACGGCATGGATACCATGAGCGAAGGACTGGAGCGGGTCGCCGGCGACAATCTTCGAAACTGGCTGAGCATTTTGACCAGCAAGCGGATTTTTGCCGTGCTGATCGGTGCGGTCACGACGATGATTATCCAAAGTTCCGCAGCCGTGATCGTGATGGCCGTCGGCTTCGTCAACGCTTCCATGATGACCCTTTCGCAGGCCATCGGCATTATCATGGGATCGAGCATCGGCACAACGATGACGGGCATACTCGTCTCTCTCAAGCTCGATCAGATTGCGCCGCTGTTCGTTCTCATCGGCGTTATTGTCCATTCGTTTATCAAAAATAAAAAGATCCAGAAGTTCGGCGGCATCCTTCTGGGATTCGGCCTTCTTTTTATGGGTTTGAACATCATGAGCGCGGCGCTCAAACCGTTGAGCAGTTCTGAACTGTTTCAGAAAGTCATCCTCTCGATGCAGAATCCCATTTTGGGCGTGCTGGTCGGCGCGGCGCTCACCGCTGTGATCCAGAGTTCCAGCGCCTTCAGCGGCATTCTGATTGCCATGGCCTTCGGAGGACTGATCACGTTGGAGGCCGCCATGCCCATGATCATCGGTTCCAATATCGGAACATGCGTAACAGCGCTCTTGGCTTCTATCGGCACGAGCCGCAACGCAAAGCTCACCGCCGTGATGCATCTGGTCTATAAAGTGATCGGCGCCTGTGTGTTCATGATCCTGATGCAGTTCATTCCCTTGGCCAGGTGGCTTGAGAAGATGACTGGTTTGGTGCAGTGGCAGGTGGCGGGCTTCAACACCATCTACAACGTTGTCAACTGTGTGCTGCTCTATCCTTTTGCAGACAAAATCGTCAAACTCACAGAAAAAATCGTCCCAAAGAAACATTCCGAGGAAGAAGAGGAGGAGATGGGCCTCGAGTTCATCGACAACATCGCCATCGGTTCTGCGCCGCAGCTGCTCGTTCCGCAGCTTCTTAAAGAAGTAGAACGCATGAAGATCATGGTGGCGAAAAACTATAAGAGAGCAGTAAACGCTTTTATCCAGCAGAATTCGGAAAAGGCGGAAAAACTCTTCCGTCGGGAAAAGGTCATCAATTTTCTCAGCCATGAGATTACCAATGTACTGATCCGGTCAGGCAATATGGATCTCTCCGATCAGGATCGACATATTATCAGCGAGATGTATCTCGTGATCCCTGATCTGGAGCGCATCGGCGACCATTCCAAAAACATTATGGAATACGCCGAGATCATCGTAGAGAAAAAGATCCCGATCTCGAACCATGCTCTCGAAGAACTGCAGGAGATGGCGAACAGGGTTTTTGAGGTGATGGAGCTGTGCTGGGATTCCTATATGCAGCGGAATCTGAGCAAGAGCAAGCTGGCTGAGGACATGGAAGAGGATGTTGACGTCATGACGAACAGGCTCAAGGACGAGCACATACTCCGCCTCAAGAGCGGCGAATGCGATCCCAAGTGCAGCACGATTTACACCGATACCGTTACGGATTTGGAACGCATTTCCGACATCGCTATCGATATTCTTCGTACGATGCATGATTCCATGGCGGGTGAGCACAATCTGGCCATTGCCCGCAAATAAGAAAATTTCGCAAAAGCCTGAAAAATCCGGAAGAATTTCAAAAAGAAAGCCCCGCAGGGCTTGACAACCGTCCGTCGCTGCGGTTAAAATAATTGGGTATGAGTTTCTGATCCACTAGCCCCGGATTGGAGTACTTCAACAGCGAATTTTTTCCGAGCACGAAAGTGTCCAATCATTTTGGGAGGTAATTAGCCTATGAAGACCTACATGGCAAAGGGCGAAACCCTTCAGCGCAACTGGTACGTGATCGACGCCGAGGGCCTGGTTCTGGGCCGCATGGCGAGCCAGGTTGCTGCGATCCTGAGGGGAAAGCATAAGCCTATCTATACGCCCCACGTTGATACCGGCGACCACGTCATCATCGTCAACGCTGACAAGGTGATCCTCACCGGCAAGAAGCTGGATCAGAAGAAGCACTATCATCACACCGGTTATATCGGCGGCCTCAAGGAAGTCTCCTATCGCGACCTGATGGAGAAGAAGCCTGAATTCGCCGTGTACGAAGCGGTTCGCCGCATGATGCCCAAAGGCCCCTTGGGCCGCAAGATGCTCAAGAAGCTCCGCATTTACAGCGGCCCCGAGCACAACCACGCTGCTCAGTGCCCCGAGAAGCTTGAGCTGAAGTACTAATTTCGGAAGGAGGGTATCATATCATGGCAAACGCTCAGTACCTTGGAACCGGCCGCAGGAAGAAGTCCATCGCGCGTGTCCGTCTCATGCCCGGCACCGGTTCTTTCACGATCAACCGCCGCGATATCGAGGAGTATTTCGGTCTGGAAACCCTCAAGATGATCGCCCGCGCTCCCCTGACGCTGACCGATTCTCTCGGCAAGTATGACGTGATCGTGTCCGTCCATGGCGGCGGCACCACCGGTCAGGCTGGCGCTATCCGTCACGGCGTGGCTCGCGCCATGCTCAAGGCGGACGCTGAACTCCGTCCCGCTCTGAAGAAGGCCGGTTATCTGACCCGCGATCCCAGGATGAAGGAACGCAAGAAGTACGGCCTCAAGGCTGCCCGTCGCGCTCCGCAGTTCAGCAAGCGATAATCGACTGCTCAGACTATATCAAAATGGTTCAAAAGCCCCGGAAAATCAAGGTTTTACGGGGTTTTCCTTATACCCAAACGGGCTGATATAGTATGACCCCATTTGACCTAACGAGAGCCGTTTTCGCCCAATTTTTAGTGGTTAAATATAGGACAACCGGCAAAAATGGGGTCAAAAAACGGCCTTAGTGGTTAAAAAATAGGACAACCAGAGAGCGCTTTCGGGGGCATTTTTGAGGGTGATTTTGGCACTCTCAGACACCGGATTTTTCGCTGGAGAGTTTGGCATGATCTGACCAAATCTGAACAATGAAATAGGATTCTAATGCAGGCGCTCAGTAACAAATAAAGGGGTGCGTTTTTCATTCATGCGGGCGTCCAACTTCCAATTGCAATTTGCGAAAAAGAAAAAAGTAAAAAGACATCGCTAAGGGCAATGAAATTCTCAGTTGCTTTGTGAATAGTACCCTCAGTTGACGAAGGCACGCACGCCTCCGGCCGCCGGATTTTTGAGATTTCTGCGTTCTCTTTCCCAAATTTTCCCGCTGAAAAATTTGGGATTTCAATGAGGACGCATGTCGCCTTTTCAAGGCGACGACCTTGCTCAAAATAGGGTTCGCTATTTTCTCGCGGCTTGGCCTTGAACTCCTTCAAATCCGGCAGGCTGGAGGTCGAAGAGTTCCTGCGGAGAGGAAAGCGTTCCTGGCAAGGCGCGGCTGCGATGGCATGGCGGTCCCCACGTCGAGCAGTCGCAATACCCCTTCACCCCTTCGGGGCACACGGCGGGGCACACGGCACGCCGGGGGCGCTTTACCCCTTCGGGGCACAGGTCTGCCCGCACCCCTTCGGGGCACACAGCAGGAACCGTATGTGCCCTTTTCAACTGAGGGTACTGTTTTGGTAAACAACCGCCGCATCCTCTATCCCAGTGCGGGGTAAAAGATGCGGCGGTTGTTGATGGGATATGTCTCGAACTAACGCTGGTCAAAAGCGCTTTGATCGTTTTCCGAGGCTCTTTTTTGGATGTGAAACGCTAAGAGAAGGCGGGAGCGATCAGAAAGCCGCTCCCGCTGTATAGTTTATTTGCAATGAGAAACAGTTCAGGGTTTCGCGAACTGCCCGCGGGAGAGTTCGCGTGCAATATCACTGCACCGGCAATTCCACCGAAATGGTGGTTCCTC